>NZ_CP141595.1:4065000-4365000 GCF_035590735.1 Rossellomorea aquimaris | reverse complement strand
CGGATCAAATATACCACTCAGCATATGGGTCATGACATACGCCTGATCCGGGTCCAAAACTTGTTCTTTTTCGGATTTATTTTCATAAATGACGTTACCGGACCAGTCTTCCACACGTGTAATGAATACCGGTTTCACCTTATAGCCTCCGTTGGCAAAGATATTGTAGGCGTTGACCATATCGATGACTCTTGCCCCTGACGTACCGAGTGCAGAGGAAGGGTATTTTTTTACCTTTGTCGTTAATCCGAAGGTATCTTGTGCTGTTTTCGTTAAAGTATCCTGACCAATGAAAAGGTGGGTTTTCACTGCGTAAACATTATCTGAAAGAGCAATGGCCTGAGCGAGGGTGATGTCATTCCCAGCATATTTGTTGTTGTAGTTGTGAGGTGTGTATTTCGCTTTGCCATCATCAAATGTGAATGATGTTAACTCACTTTTCATCGTTGTAGACGGGGTGAAGCCTTGCTCCAGGGCAGAATAGTACAGGAGCGGTTTAATCGTTGATCCCGGCTGTCGAACGGCCTGAACCGCACGATTAAACGGGCTTTCCTCATAGCTTCTTCCTCCGACAAGCGCTGTTACATGACCGTTCTTTGGGTTCATCGATACAAAGCCCAGTTGAATATCAGACTCATCAGGGATTTGTTCCTTCACGACTTTTTCTGCGACTGTTTGATGGTCGGGATCAAGGGTTGTGTATACCTTAAGTCCGCCCATTTCAACGGTTCGCTCTTCGATGCCTAAGTCAGAGCGCAGAATGCTTTTCACAACGTCTTGAAAATAAGGAGCCGTTTCTGCTTTATGGTGTGCATGCTCGCCTGTAATGGTAACGGGAGCTCTCTTTGAAGCTGCCTGTTGTTCCTTTGTAATGAAGCCGTCCTCGGTCATTGACTGAAGGATCAGTTCCTGGCGCTTCTTGGCATTCTCCATATTGGCGACGGGTGAATAGTAGGTCGGTGCTTTCGGAATTCCGGCAAGCATAGTGGCTTCAGCAACGGTCAATTGATTGGCATCCTTACCGAAATAGTAAAGACTTGCTGCCTGGACTCCGTAGGCTCCGTGCCCATAATAGATGGTATTTAAATAGCCCTCCAGAATTTCTTTCTTCGAATAGTTCATTTCGATCCGAATCGTATACAAGGCTTCTGAAATCTTTCTTTTCCATGTCTTATCATGGGATAAAAATAGATTACGAGCATACTGTTGGGAAATGGTACTGGCTCCTTGCACCTTTGCCATGGCTTTCAAGTCGGCAAGTGCAGCTCCCGCCATCCGTTTGATGTCGAAGCCATAGTGCTGATAGAAGCTTTTGTCTTCAATGGAGATGGTCGCTTCGATGAGCGCTGGGGAAATTTCTTTCAGACCCACCCAATAGCGTTTCTCTCCTGTGTTCGTTTCCCCTATAATCGAACCGTCCTCACCGTAGAGTAAAGTGGATTGAGGCACGGCAAGAGGAGGGGGTCCCTGGATTTTAGCGTATGTTAAAATTCCGATCAGCACAACAAGCATCAGGACCATAACCAACAAACCTGCAACGACTGCCATCCTGGCATATTTTTTTGTTTTCTCCATTCGAGCCATCAGTTCCATACCTCTCCCCACCTTCTCCTCCCGAGGTCCGTAAGTTTAGGGACGGACCTAAGTTTGTGTTGGACAATAGTAAACATCCTATATTATGTTTAGCGTATAGTATCAGTATGAAAAGTTTTACGAGTTTTTAAACGTCAAAGATTTAGAAAAAATTTCACTTGAAATTTTGCTAGATTCCACTATACTTTTTCTCATGTTTGTATTTATCATGATAGGGAAGGATAAAAATGACGTCTTTTGCGGACGTTTTTATAAATAGGAGTAAAGCCCGTCATTAAAGGCTTTAGCTTAACTGAGTGATCTATTTTGTCCTGAGATGAACGTGTGAAAACTCAAACTAGTGGTATATGATTTTTACAGCGAAGAACGGAAATTGCGGAAAGATCGATAAAAACAAGAAGGGAAGTTGAAACAATGAGTGGACTTTGGTACACAGAAAAACAAACAGAAAACTTCGGAATCACGATGAAAATCAAGAAAACTTTACATACAGAGCAAACGGATTTTCAATATCTTGAAATGGCAGAGACAGAAGAGTGGGGTAACATGCTATTCCTTGATGGAATGGTGATGACAAGCCAAAAAGACGAGTTCGTATATCACGAAATGGTAGCTCATGTGCCTTTATTCACACACCCAAACCCTGAGAAGGTATTGGTTGTCGGTGGCGGAGACGGTGGCGTCATCCGTGAAGTGTTAAAGCATCCAAGCGTGAAGAAAGCGGTACTAGTTGAAATCGACGGTAAAGTGATCGAGTACTCTAAGAAGTATCTTCCGGAGATTGCTGGAGAACTGGAAAACGAGCGCGTTGACGTACAAGTGGACGATGGCTTCATGCATATCGCGAAAAGTGAAAATGAATATGACGTTATCATGGTCGACTCGACTGAGCCGGTCGGTCCAGCTGTAAACCTATTCACAAAAGGTTTCTATGCAGGAATCTCAAAAGCACTGAAAGAAGACGGAATCTTTGTCGCACAGTGTGATAACCCTTGGTTCAAAGCAGATTTAATTCGTCAGGTACAAAGCGATGTAAAGGAAATCTTCCCGATCACTCGTCTATACACAGCGAATATCCCGACATACCCAAGCGGATTATGGGCATTCACCATCGGTTCGAAAAAGCACGATCCAATTGAAGTGCCGGAAGACCGTTTCCATGATATCGAAACAAAATACTACACACCAGAACTGCACAAAGCAGCATTCGCCCTGCCTAAATTCGTTAAGGACCTGACGAAATAAGGAAATTCGAGGGACGGACCTCAAAATTCAATGAAAATTGTTCAAAGTCAATAGGGACGGACCTCAGGGGGTGCTAAGCACCTCCTGAAGGTCCGTCCCTCTAAAAAGAGAGGTTGAAGAGTATGCGTTTTGATGAGGCTTATTCAGGTAATGTGTTTATTAAGAGTCATCCTTCTTATGAAGACAGCCAGGTAGTTCTTTACGGTATGCCGATGGATTGGACGGTAAGCTACCGCCCGGGATCCCGTTTTGGCCCGGCCCGTATTCGTGAAGTTTCGATCGGTTTGGAAGAGTACAGTGCGTATCTCGACCGCGAGCTTGAAGAAGTGAAATTCTTTGATGCCGGGGATATGCCATTGCCTTTCGGTAACCCGCAGCGAAGCATCGATATGATTGAAGATTATATCGACGGTCTTCTTGGAGACGGAAAAATCCCATTCGGAATGGGTGGGGAGCACTTGGTATCATGGCCGGTCATGAAAGCAGTCGCTAAGAAATACCCGGACCTTGCGATCATTCATATGGATGCTCACACAGATCTTCGAGAAGAGTATGAAGGGGAGCCATTATCCCACTCCACTCCGATCCGCAAGATCGCTGAGCATATCGGACCGAAGAATGTCTACTCATTCGGAATCCGTTCCGGGATGAAAGAAGAATTCCAATGGGCGAAAGAAAACGGCATGCACATTTCAAAATTCGAAGTACTTGAGCCGTTGAAGGAAATTCTTCCACAGCTTGCAGGACGTCCTGTGTACGTGACAATTGATATCGATGTATTAGACCCTGCACACGCTCCTGGTACAGGAACCGTGGATTGCGGTGGGATTACGTCTAAAGAATTACTGGCATCGATCCATGCCATCGCTCACTCTGACGTAAATGTAGTAGGAGCAGACCTTGTAGAAGTTGCCCCGATCTATGATCCATCAGAGCAAACAGCCAATACAGCAAGTAAGCTGATTCGCGAAATGCTCCTTGGTTGGGTAAAATAAACAGCAAAGCCTCTTCTGATTGTCGGAAGGGGCTTTTCTTTTACCATAAATCCGCTTACATCCAATCCGCAAAATGAAAACTCATCGTGTTCCATTGCATTTTCCCACAATACTTCTTATACTTAATTAGTTAGAAAGAAGGGACGTCTAAAAGAGGGACGGACCTATCACTTGATCGGACCCTAAAATAGAAAAGGATGTGAGTGGTTTGACGGCAAAAACAGATTACACCCCTGTCAAAGTTCACTTGAAAACCAAAATCACAATAGGAGAGGAAAGTGACTCTTTTGAACTGGTATCATTTGGTCGATACTATGAAAAAGGAGATGCCGTTTTCCTGAAGTACGATGAGGTGCAAGAGGAAGGAACCACCCATACGATTGTTAAAGTGTCGGATCAACAAGCTCTCATTCTCAGAAGCGGTGCAGTGAAAATGAGAATGGCCTTTAACGAACGGGAGGAACAAAATGGTTCTTACGAAAGCCAGATGGGTACTCTCCTACTTACAACCAAAACAAAGAAACTTTCACATACACAAAGTGACTCCGAACTGGAAGGGGATTTCAACCTTTCTTACGAGTTAAAGATGCAAGACAGTCCAGTAGGGGATTATGTTATGTCCATTCATTATAAGGAGGAAGCATAGCGATATGAATATTGTCGAAAAAGTACAAGAAAACCTGAAATCCGAAATCAAAGCAGCGGTCCTGAAAGCAGGACTCGCCACAGAGGACCAGATTTCTGATGTTATTTTAGAAATCCCGAAAGAAAAATCCCACGGTGACTACTCTACCAATATGGCGATGCAGCTTGCACGCGTAGCGAAAAAAGCGCCGCGCATGATTGCAGAGGACATTATGGCGAACTTCGACCAATCCAAGGCATCAATTGAAAAAATGGAGATCGCAGGACCTGGATTCATTAACTTCTATATGAACAATGAATACCTGACCGACTTGATTCCATTGATTCTTGATCAAGACCAGCAATATGGTCAATCAAATGCTGGGAATGGCGAGAGAGTGAACGTGGAGTTTGTATCTGCCAACCCGACAGGTGACCTTCACCTTGGACATGCCCGTGGAGCGGCTGTAGGTGATTCCCTATGTAACGTTCTTGAAAAAGCAGGTTATAAAGTAACACGTGAATACTACATCAATGATGCAGGGAACCAAATCCATAACCTGGCGATTTCCGTCGAGGCCCGTTATTTCCAAGCTCTAGGTGAAGACAAAGCGATGCCTGAAGATGGATATCATGGCGCGGACATCATCGGAATCGGGAAGAAACTGGCGGAAGAATTCGGTTCGAAATATGCCGAAGTAAGCGACGAAGAGCGCTACAAGTTCTTCCGTGAGTACGGACTGAAAATCGAAATGGCCAAGCTTCAAAAGGACCTGGAAATGTTCCGTGTGCCATTCAACGTATGGTACTCTGAAACATCCCTGTACGAAAATGGTAAAATTGATGCTGCGTTAAAAACACTAAAAGACAATGGTCACGTTTATGAAGAAGACGGCGCGACCTGGTTCCGTTCCACTGAACTTGGGGATGACAAAGACCGTGTTCTCATCAAGAATGATGGAACATACACGTACTTGACTCCGGATATTTCTTATCACCAGGATAAATTCGAACGTGGACACGATGTGCTGATCAATATTTGGGGTGCTGATCACCACGGATACATCCCCCGTATGAAAGCGGCGATTGAAGCACTTGGTTTTGACCGTGAGAAATTAGAAGTTGAAGTGATTCAACTGGTTCACCTTTATAAGAATGGTGAGAAGATGAAGATGAGTAAGCGAACAGGTAAAGCAGTCACTTTACGTGAGCTTGTAGAAGAGGTCGGCCTGGATGCAGTCCGTTATTTCTTTGCCATGAGAAGTGCCGATACGCATATGGACTTTGATTTGGACCTAGCGGTATCCCAGTCCAATGAAAACCCTGTGTATTACGCTCAATATGCCCACGCGCGTATTTGCAGCATTCTCCGTCAAGCGGAGGAGCAGGGACTCGCTTCAGAAGACAAGATCGACTTAAAGCTGATCGGTACGGAAAAAGAAGTGGATTTACTGAAAAAATTAGGTGAATTCCCACAAATGGTTGCCGATGCCGCGGAGAAACGTACACCTCACCGTGTGGCGAATTACATTAACGACCTGGCATCAGCTTTCCATAGCTTCTACAATGCCAATAAGGTTCTTGATGAAGAAAACCGTGAACTCACAACAGCTCGTCTGGCTCTTGTAAAAGGGGTACGAGTCACATTACAAAACGCACTTGCATTAATCGGAGTCGCCGCTCCGGAAAAAATGTAATGACAATAGATGAAGAAGGTCCGTCCCCCGGGGGTGGACCTTTTTCTTATATTTCTCCAGCTTTAACGTATAATAAAAGAAGACAGATTGTTCAGGAGGATGTTATGAAAACAGTTATTTTAGCGGTTGTGACCGGTTTCCTGGTTGGATTTATTTTTGCGCTTTTTAAGCTTCCTATTCCCGCCCCTCCTGCCTTGGCGGGGATTGCAGGAATAGTAGGCATTTATCTTGGTTTTAAAGCCTTCACAGCGATTCAGCCTTGGATAGAATCGGTATTTAAATAGAATTTACATACGAAGAAGGATTCCATTTCCGGTAGCTTCCAGCGATCTTGAAAGTTACCGGATCTTGAATTACACAAAACAAAAAAGACGAACAACAAAGTGTTCATCTTTTCTCTACCATTCCAAAGCCCCGCCACTAATCCGCTTCACTCCCCGTATCGTCGAGAGATCCTCTATCAGCTTCAACATGGCCAGATCTTTATGCTTTGCTTCAATCATAAAATCAACATCCTGATCGAACGTCTTGAGTGTTTTGAAAAATCCTTCTACAAAGCCTGCATCCACCAAATCAGCGTGAGAGCGGAATGCTTTGTCTGATTTCGGCGAGGAAATATGTATTTTTGGAACGAGCTCTCTCTTTTCCCATGTGGTAAAAATCGCTTCAAGATAATCTTCCAAAGGCTTCTCACTAAGGTTGGCCTCGTGATGGTGGATATCAAGGACCATGGGGGTGTTTTCTCTTTGACAAACACCTAATGTTTCTTCTACCGTATATGTTTTGTCGTCGTTCTCCAGGGTCATGATCTCTTTCACATCAGTCGGGAGGCTCTTCAAATTCTCATGAAAGCGTACAAGCGTTTCTTCCTTATCACCATAGCTTCCACCGATATGAATGTTAATGACAGAGCTATCCTCAATCCCCATATATTCAAGCATGCGGTAATGATAAACCATATCCTTTACGGCGTTGTCAGTGACATGCTGCTTGGGGCTGGTGAATAAAGTGAACTGATTGGGGTGAAAACTTGCCCTGATCCCAAATTTCTTGATTAGATTCCCAAGCTCTTTCCATTCGTTTTTAAAAGGGGAATAGAAGTCCCATTCTACTTCCGGATGCGTAGCTAACGGAACAAGTGAGCTTGATAGTCGGTACAGTTCAATTTCGTGAGCTGCACACAGATACAGGATGCGTTTCGTATGTTCCAGGTTTAATCTTGTTACTTCCTTCAAACGATCCATTCGTTCCTCTTTTGGAAGATCGGAATATCGTTTGAAGGTCATGGTTTTGGCAGGGCTCGCGTCCCATAAGGAGAGGGAATTAGCAACGAACCCCAATCGGATTTTCATGTGATTTCCCCCTAAAGTAAAATGGAAATGGATGAAGCGACACGTTCCTTTATACGGGTCATTATGGAAACAGAATCGAGGTCACTTGCGCTGAGCATATCTGAAGCGTCCATATCCTTTGTCATCTCGTTTTTCAATGTGTGAATGAATTCTTTATCGAAAATAAGGTTATTAATTTCAAGATTGATAAAAAAGCTTCTTTTATCAAAATTAGCCGTACCTAAATCACAAAAATGATCGTCTACGATCATTACCTTGGCATGATAAAACCCGTTCATAAATTGATACACCTTTGCCCCTTTCGCCAGTAAGGTTCTAAAATAAGGGAATGCTGCTTCCTTTACTAACATATGATCGGCATTATTTGGAATGATGATCCTTACAATGACGCCCCGTTCCAATGCATCACATAATGCCTCCATTAAAATCGGGGTGGGGATGAAATAAGGAGTTCCAATAATGACTTCCTCCTTTGCTTCATCGATGAACTTCTTGAAGAAATCCTCGATATTCACCCCTTCTGTCGGGAAGATCTGATGTAGGATGCTTCCTTTTCCAGCTGGAGGAAAGTATCTCGTTTCGTCTTTCAGATCATTGTTCGTCCCTCTGAACCAATCAATGCAAAATTCTGTTTGTAAGTCGTGGACCCCTTCACCCTCTAAGCGGAGATGGTAATCCCTCCAAGGGGACAGCTCTGGTATGTCATTTTCATCAATATATTCTTTTCCGACATTATAACCGCCCAAATATCCAATCTTGCCATCGATTACCGTGATCTTACGGTGATTCCGCTGTTGGGAGGAGAAAAACAGGAAGGGGAGACGCACTTTTTGACAGAAGGCCACTTCCACACCAGCGTCACGCAGCATTCTCACTTTTGATTTAGGCACATTATGACTCCCGATCTGATCCATTAACAAGCGGACCTCTACGCCTTCTTTTGCTTTATCCTTCAGTAAATCCATAAACCGTAAAGCAAAATGGTCATCTTGGACGATATAGAATAAAACATGAATGGAAGACTTGGCTTCTTTCATTTCTTTAAACATTCGATCAAAAAGCTCGGGACCTCTGGAAAATAATTCGATATCGCTGTTTCGTTTTTCATAATCTCTTCTTGTCCGTGTCCGGATGAAATGACTTCTACCCAGCTTAAAGTCGATCATTAACCAGCCTATGACAACAACTATTATTAACAGTAGGATGAACCACCACATATATAATCACTCTCTCATCTGCATTAGCATTAGTATGTCCTTAAATCTTACCTACTTTGCACTCTTTCTTCTTTTACCTTAAATGATTCATATTGAAACCTATGGGGGGTACAAAAAGTCCTGGTTACTCCCGACGAATGAATGGCTATTCATGTAAAGGTTTTCATTTTTCTTGGTAAAAACCATTGACTGAATGCTCATTCATAATATAATGGATATATGAACTATTCAGAATATTAATTTGGTTTGTAAAAGTTTGAACAAAGGGGAAGTTCAATCGAACCAAAGAAGGGGGAGTGTTTTTCAATGAATGGGTTACTCATTCTCAATTGGGTTGCATTTATTCTTGTGACCGTTTACGCACTTAGTCTGTTTGTGTATGTAGTAAAGACGAGAATTGAATATATTAAGCTCGGAAAAAAAGTGGAGTTCGACCAGCGATTCAAGGAACGATTCCAGAAAATCGTAGTCAATGTCTTCGGACAGAAAAAGCTCTTGAAGGATAAGAAGAGTGGAGCGATCCATGTCATGTTCTTCTACGGCTTCATTTTAGTCCAATTCGGAGCCATCGATTTCATCTGGAAAGGACTTGCCCCGGGAAGTCACTTGCCACTGGGGCCGTTATATCCTGGATTCACGTTCTTCCAGGAGCTTGTCACACTCATGATCCTGGTAGCGGTTGTCTGGGCCTTCCATCGCCGCTATGTGGAAAAATTGGTTCGTCTAAAAAGAGGCTTTAAGTCAGGATTGGTTCTGCTGTTCATCGGTGGATTAATGCTGTCAGTCCTTGTAGGGAACGGGATGGGCCTTATCTGGCACGGTGAAGAACTGGCCTGGACAGAGCCGGTAGCATCACTCATTGCAGGAGCACTTGGAGCCATTGGAGAAACGGCTTCCATCGTCATCTTCTATGTGGCCTGGTGGATCCATTTATTATTCTTACTGGCATTCCTTGTATATGTTCCACAATCCAAGCACGCTCATTTAATCGCAGGTCCTGCGAATGTCTACTTCAATCGATTAGACAACCCTGGAAAGCTTAAGCCCATCGACTTTGAAGATGAGTCAGCCGAAAGCTTCGGGGTAGGGAAAATTGAAGAGTTCACGCAACATCAAATGATCGATTTCTACGCTTGCGTGGAATGTGGTCGTTGTACGAATATGTGTCCTGCTACAGGAACAGGGAAAATGCTTTCCCCAATGGATCTAATTGTGAAACTGCGTGATAATCTGACGAATCACGGTGCGGTTGTTACGCAGAAAAAACCGTGGGTGCCGACTTTTGCATTCAATGGCACTAAAGGGAATCAACTTGCGATGGCGAGTGCCACTCAAGCAGCGGAAGAAGCGGCTGCTGGAGCAGCGTATAGTCCAAGCCTGATCGGAGACGTTATCACAGAAGAAGAAATCTGGGCATGTACGACGTGCCGTAACTGTGAAGACCAATGTCCGGTCATGAACGAGCACGTCGATAAAATCATCGACCTTCGCCGTTACCTGGTCCTTACTGAAGGAAAGATGGACGCAGATGCACAACGCGCGATGCAAAATATCGAACGTCAGGGGAATCCTTGGGGTCTGAACCGTAAAGAACGTGAAAACTGGCGTGAAGCGAGAGAAGACGTTCATATTCCTACTGTGAAAGAAATGAAAAAAGCTGGAGAAGACTTTGAATACTTATTCTGGGTTGGATCCATGGGTTCATTCGATAACCGCAGCCAAAAAATCGCGTTATCCTTTGCCAAGCTGCTGAATGAAGCAGGCGTGAAATTCGCAATCTTAGGAAACAAAGAGAAAAATTCCGGCGATACACCACGTCGACTCGGTAATGAGTTCCTATTCCAGGAGCTTGCAGGTCAAAACATCGCCGAATTCGAAAAGAATGAAATCAAGAAAATTATTACGATCGATCCGCATGCTTATAACATTTTCAAAAATGAGTATCCTGACTTCGGTTTGGAAGCGGAAGTGTATCACCACACGGAACTTCTATATGACCTGGTAAAGCAGGGGCGTCTGAAGCCGAAATACGAAGTGAATGAAACGATCACCTTCCACGACTCCTGTTACCTGGGACGTTACAATGAAGTATACGATCCACCTCGGGAAATCCTGAAATCAATCTCCGGCGTGAAATTGGTTGAAATGGAACGTAACCGTGAAAAAGGTATGTGCTGTGGAGCGGGTGGAGGACTTATGTGGATGGAAGAAGACGCAGGTCACCGCGTGAACGTTTCCCGTACAGAGCAGGCACTTGAGGTCAGCCCATCGGTCATCAGCTCGGGTTGTCCATACTGCCTGACGATGCTATCTGATGGAACGAAAGCGAAGGAAGTAGAAGAGACCGTCTCTACTCAGGATGTGGCAGAAATCCTTGAAAAAGCAGTATGCGGAGATCAAAAAGATCAGCCGGCTGCTTCGTAAAAAGAATATTATCCGTTTGATAATGAAAAGTCCCCTTCTCAGTAGTTGAACATTAGGAGTGAAACAAAATAGACTCTACTTGCGTTTCACTCCTATTATTTTTCTGCAATAATAAATTTAATAGAAAAATAAAAACTTTCTAAAAAATCATTACGTTCTAACAGAATATGAAGTACAATAAAGGTATATAAGGGACAAAAACTGTCCCTTCTCTTTTGGGAACTGGTTGAGCGAGCGTTCAGTCGAATATAAGTGAGTCCTATTTTTTTAAGAAAAGTTGAAAGCGTATACAATTTGTTTTTGTCGAATCAAATCATTCAGATATAAGGGAGAGCGATTGAGATGGGAAAAACGGTTATTTTAGATGGAGCGAGAACGCCATTCGGTAAATTTGGTGGAAGCTTAAGCAGTTTTACAGCTTCAGAGCTGGGCGGTTTTGCCGTGAAGGAAGCCCTGAAACGATCAGGTATAGATGGTGAAGAAGTAGAAGAAGTGATCCTAGGATCTGTATTACAAGGGGGGCAGGGACAGATCCCTTCCCGACAAGCATCCCGTCACGCCGGATTACCTTGGAACGTCAAAACGGAAACCATCAACAAAGTATGTGCTTCAGGAATGCGAAGCGTGACAATGGGTGACCAAATCATCCGTGCAGGTGACGGCGAAGTCATCGTGGCGGGCGGAATGGAATCCATGTCCAATGCACCGTACATCCTTCCGAAAGCTCGCTGGGGCTTCAAGATGGGCGATTCACAGGTGAAGGACTTAATGGTTCATGACGGATTGACGTGCAGCTTCAACCATGTCCATATGGGAACGTACGGAAATGAGACAGCGAAGGAATTTGAACTATCAAGAGAAGAGCAGGATCAGTGGGCATTAAGAAGCCATGAACGCGCCCTGAAAGCGATAGATGCAGGTATTCTGGGTGAAGAAATCGTCGCGGTGGAGGTACCACAGCGCAAAGGGGAACCAGTAGTAGTCAGTAAAGATGAAGCCCCACGAAAAGAAACATCCATCGAAGCTCTGGCCAAATTAGGCCCTGTCTTTGGATCAGAAGGAACGATCACAGCCGGGAACGCACCGGGGGTCAACGACGGGGCGGCAGCAATGGTACTCATGAGTGAAGAGAGAGCCGCAAAAGAAGGGAAGCAGCCATTAGCCACCATCCTAGGACATACAGCAATTGCCGTTGAGGCAAAGGACTTCCCGCAAACACCGGGACTCGTCATCAATGAGCTGCTGAAGAAAACAGGCAAATCACTTGAAGAAATCGACCTGTTTGAAATTAACGAAGCATTCGCAGCTGTGGCCCTGACAAGTGGGAAAATCGCCGGATTGGATCCGGAAAAAGTCAATGTGAACGGTGGAGCAGTTGCCCTTGGTCATCCGATCGGAGCAAGCGGAGCGCGTATCATCCTGACACTGGCATACGAACTGAAGCGTCGCGGAGGCGGTGTAGGAATCGCATCGATCTGCAGCGGAGGCGGTCAAGGGGATGCGATCCTCATTGAGGTCGCGAAGCAGTAGGTTGTTAGGAGAGTGTTGTACCAGGTACAAAGTGGATTGATTGTACCTGGTACATTAAGGTCGGATTGTACCTGGCACGCATAAATATGATCAGCTACAACTTCAATTACAAACTAAACCAACTAGATAACTAGCTTTAAAAAAGGGGAGAACAAAATGAACATCAAAAAAGTAATGGTCATCGGGGCAGGACAAATGGGATCAGGAATCGCTCAAGTGTGTGCGCAGGCGGGATTCGACGTCTACCTGAACGATCTGAAAGCAGAATTTGTACAAAAGGGAATCGGCGTGATCACAAAGAACCTGACGCGCTCAGTTGAAAAAGGAAGAATGTCAGAAGACGATAAAACAGCCACAGTGAACCGTTTAACGGCTTCAACCGATATTCATGACGCGAAACAAGTAGACCTTGTCATCGAGGCAGCGGTTGAAAACATGGATATCAAAACGAAAATCTTTGCTCAACTGGATGAAATTACTCCGGAGCACACGATCCTTGCTTCTAACACTTCTTCACTCCCGATTACAGAAATCGCTGCAGCGACGAAGCGTCCCCAGCAAGTGATAGGAATGCATTTTATGAACCCGGTACCGGTCATGAAGTTGGTTGAAATCATCCGTGGCCTTGCAACAACGGATGAAGTGTATCAAGTGATCGAAGACATGACGAAATCCCTCCACAAAGTTCCGGTTGAAGTAGAGGATTTTCCCGGGTTCGTCTCCAATCGTATCCTTATGCCGATGATCAACGAAGCGATCTACACGCTGTATGAAGGGGTTGCGAGTAAAGAGGCGATCGATGAAGTGATGAAGCTCGGTATGAATCATCCAATGGGTCCTCTGACTCTTGCAGACTTCATCGGACTTGATACATGCCTATACATCATGGAAACACTGCACGAAGGCTTCGGTGATGACAAATATCGCCCATGCCCGCTACTTAGAAAATATGTAAAAGCAGGCTGGTTGGGACGTAAAACAGGCCGCGGTTTCTATTCATACGAGTAATAACGACGAACATCAGGGAGGAACCATTCATGGAGTTACGATTCACGGAAGAGCAGCAGATGATGAGAAAGATGGTACGGGATTTTGCCGAAACGGAAATCCAGCCGTTTATCGAGAAGATGGAAGAAGGGCAATTCCCGAGAGAGATATTGAATAAAATGGCGGAACTTGGACTGATGGGAATCACGATTCCTGAGAAATACGGCGGCTCGGAAATGGATTTCACATCCTATATCATTGCCATTCATGAGCTGTCCAAAGTAAGCGCAACCATCGGGGTGATCCTGTCTGTGCATACTTCAGTAGGAACAAATCCGATTCTTTATTTCGGAAACGAAGATCAGAAACAAAAGTACCTTCCTAAGCTTGCGACCGGGGAATATTTAGGCGCTTTCTGTCTAACGGAACCTAGTGCAGGTTCGGATGCGAAAAGCTTGAAAACGAAAGCCGATAAACGTGACGATCACTACGTTTTAAACGGATCAAAAGTCTTTATTACTAATGGTGGCGAAGCGGATACGTATATCGTCTTTGCCGCAACGGACCCTTCGAAAGGGAGCCGGGGGGTATCAGCCTTCATCGTAGAGAAAGATACACCGGGTCTTGTCATTGGAAAAGACGAACATAAAATGGGCCTCCACGGTTCGAGAACGGTTCAGTTGACCTTTGAAGATATGAAAGTCCCTGCTGAAAACCTTCTTGGTCAAGAAGGGGAAGGCTTCAAGATCGCCATGGCGAATCTCGATGTCGGCCGGATCGGGATTGCAGCACAGGCATTGGGAATCGCTGAAGCGGCATTCGACTATTCAACCGCTTATGCCAAAGAGCGCGTACAATTCGGTAAGCCGATTGCAGCCCAACAGGGAATCGGATTCAAGCTGGCTGATATGGCGACGGCTGTTGAAGGATCGAAGCTGCTGGTGTACCGCGCTGCCAATCTTCGTTCGAACAATATCTCTTGTGGAAAAGAAGCCAGTATGGCAAAGCTCTTTGCTTCGAAAACAGCGGTAGAAGTCTCAACGGAAGCCATTCAGGTTTACGGAGGTTACGGCTATACGAAGGAATATCCGGTTGAGCGTTTGTTCCGTGATGCGAAGGTGACGGAGATTTATGAGGGTACGAGTGAGATTCAGAGAATGGTGATCGGGAAGAATTTGCTGGTTTAGTGTGATTGGTGAGCTTGATGACTTGGAAGGAAGTATTTGTGCACATATTCTGAAGCGTGTCAGGCACCTGAAAATAAATGTGATGTTTCGTGGCGTAAAGGGGTTTGTTTCTTTGCTTGCCTCGTTAGGGTGTCGGACCCGGTCTGTAATACATTTTTGATATGGGGGAATTGAGATGAATTTTAAGTTATCGGAAGAGCATGAAATGATACGTAAGATGGTGCGTTATTTTGCGCGGAATGAGGTGGCACCGACTGCTGCCGAACGTGATGAGGAAGAGCGCTTTGATATGGATTTGTTTAAGAAGATGGCTGAGCTTGGGCTGACTGGGATTCCTTGGCCGGAAGAGTACGGTGGAATCGGGAGCGACTACCTGGCATACTGTATCGCCGTTGAAGAGCTGTCAAGAGTGTGTGCGTCTACGGGAGTGACTCTTTCCGCTCATACGTCTTTAGCAGGATGGCCTGTATATAAATTCGGTACAGAAGAGCAAAAGCAGAAGTACCTTCGTCCAATGGCACAAGGTGAAAAAATCGGGGCTTATGGTCTGACTGAGCCGGGTTCAGGATCTGATGCAGGCGGTATGAAAACGACGGCTCGTTTAGAAGGTGATCACTACGTACTGAACGGCTCTAAAATTTTCATCACGAACGGTGGAATCGCCGATACGTACATCGTATTTGCTTTGACAGATCCTTCTCAGCGTCAGCGTGGAACGAGTGCGTTCATCGTAGAGAAAGAATTTGAAGGATTCTCTGTAGGGAAGAAAGAGAAGAAGCTGGGGATCCGTTCATCTCCGACGACTGAGATTGTGTTTGAAGATTGTAAGGTACCGAAAGAAAACATGCTTGGTAGCGAAGGCGATGGATTCAAGATTGCCATGATGACACTTGATGGCGGCCGTAACGGAATTGCTGCTCAAGCGGTCGGGATAGCACAAGGAGCCCTTGATGCGTCTGTCGAGTATGCAAAAGAGCGTGAGCAATTCGGGAAGCCGATTGCAGCGAACCAAGGAATTTCATTCAAAATCGCCGATATGGCGACGTCCATCGAAGCGTCACGTCTATTAACCTATCAAGCTGCCTGGTTAGAGTCGGAAGGTCTTCCGTACGGAAAAGAATCGGCGATGTCGAAGTTGATGGCCGGGGATACAGCGATGAAAGTGACAACGGAAGCGGTTCAGATATTTGGTGGATATGGTTATACAAAAGACTATCCGGTAGAGCGTTATATGCGTGATGCGAAGATTACGCAGATCTATGAGGGGACGCAGGAGATTCAGAGGTTGGTTATTTCGCGGATGGTGACGAAGTAGGAATCAAAATGGGGTTGTGTGGGGATTTTCTTGAAGAGGATCTCTTGGTCGTCCTGAAGCGTGTCAGGCACCTGATGGGTTCTGAGATGCTTCGTGGCGTATCAGCGCTTGCGTCTTCAGGGTGCCAGACCCGATATGTATAGATAAATAGTTATAGAGATAGAAGAACTTCTGCTTTGTTGGGGGATGAGGCAGATTGGTCTTGGGATGGGGTCAATGGGAGAAATGGATAGTAAAGGCGGTCGGTTGTTTTGAATAAGAAGAGGGAAGTCCATGCTTCGGTTAAAGATGAGCGTTTGGTAGAAAAGCGGCGTGATCAGATGATTCGCGGAGCCGTCTCTCTATTTAAACAAAAGGGGTTTCATCGCACCACGACAAGAGAGATCGCAAAGGCCGCCGGATTCAGTATCGGAACGTTATATGAATATATTCGAACAAAGGAAGATGTCTTGTATTTAGTGTGTGACAGCATCTATGAGCAGGTTCGGTTGGAGCTTGAGGAGCTGGATGTCGGAAAAGGGACATTGGAGAGCTTAAGGCTCGGCATCGCTCATTATTTTAAAGTGATGGACCGGATGCAGGATGAAGTCCTCGTCATGTATCAGGAGGCGAAATCTTTATCGAAGGACGCCCTTCCATATGTACTGCGTAAAGAACTTGAAATGGTGGGGATGGTGGAAGACCTCATCATAGGCTGTGTCGAGAGTGGAAAGCTTGAGCTTGATAAAGATCAGATCCATATGCTGGCTCAAAATGTATTCGTCCAGGGACAGATGTGGGGATTCCGTCGTTGGGCACTTCAGAAGCGGTTTACACTCGATGAGTACATCAATCTTCAAATCGAACTCACTTTTGCAGGCGTCATAGGGTTTGAAAAACAAGGGAGAACAGGGGGAGTAATATGAGCACGGTTGAGATTTATAAACCAAAGCACCATGTTCGTTTTGTCACGGCTTCTAGTCTGTTTGACGGACATGATGCGTCGATCAACATAATGCGTCGGATTATCCAGGCAAGTGGGGCAGAGGTTATCCATTTAGGTCATAACCGCTCCGTGGAAGAAGTCGTCAATGCTGCGATACAAGAAGATGTACAGGGCATCGCGATTTCGTCCTACCAGGGCGGGCACGTAGAATACTTCAAGTACATGTATGACCTTTTGAAAGAAAGAGGAGCGTCTCATATCCGCATTTACGGCGGAGGTGGGGGCGTTATCATCCCGCGTGAGATCAAGGAGCTGCACGAATACGGGATTGCCCGCATCTTCTCACCTGAAGACGGTCGAAAGCATGGTCTTCAAGGAATGATCAACAACATGATCGAGGAATGTGATTTCCCGACGATCAAGGGAAGCGTGAATCAAGAGGTTGAAAAGCTTTCGACTGGAAATGTGAACACGGTTTCGAAGCTGATTTCACTTGCCGAGTATCAAGTCGGAGCGAATGAAGAAGTGGCGGCGACGGCTCAAACCGTTTTTTCTGAAATAAAGAGCTTAGCGAAGAAAGTTCCTGTACTTGGGATCACCGGAACAGGCGGAGCAGGAAAGAGTTCCTTGACGGATGAGCTGATCCGCCGTTTCATCAACGAGCTTCCTGAAAAGAAGATCGCGATACTATCCATCGATCCTACGAAACAAAAAACAGGCGGAGCCCTTCTTGGGGACCGCATTCGAATGAATGCCATCTTCAATCCTCGCGTCTATATGCGAAGCCTTGCTACCCGTGGGTCGAAAACAGAGCTTTCACTGGCCATCAAGGATGCCATCAATGTTGTCAAAGCGGCAGGCTATGATCTGATCGTCGTTGAAACGAGCGGGATCGGGCAAGGGGATGCGGAAATCGCTGAAATCTGTGATATGTCCATGTATGTCATGACAAGTGAGTTCGGTGCTCCGTCCCAACTTGAGAAAATCGATATGATTGATTTTGCCGACCTTATCGTCATCAATAAATTTGAGCGCAAAGGCTCTGAAGATGCGAGGCGCCAGGTGCAGAAGCAGTATCAGCGCAGCCACTTGCTTTTTGATAAAGACTTAGATGACATGCCGGTGTACGGAACGATTGCCAGTCAGTTCAACGATCCAGGTACGAATGCCTTGTTCGCAGCGATCGTCGAAACCGTGAACAATAAAATGGAACTGGATTGGAAAACAAGCTTCTCCAAAGACGTGGATGTGGAAAAGCAAAACGTCATCATTCCAAACAATCGCCGTTATTATCTTCGTGAGATTGCGGAAACGGTCCGTAACTATCACAAAAAAGCCGAGGAGCAGGTGAACCTCGCCCGCAGATTGTTCCAATTGGAAGGGGCAATCGAAGCCGTTAACGAAAAGGAAACGAATGATGGGGTAGTAACATCCCTTCAGACGTTGAAAGATGAAGTCGAAAACAAGTTAACAGCAGAGTCAAAACAGATTTTAGAGAAATGGGACTCTTTAAAAGAAACCTACAGCAAAGATCAATTCATCACAAAAATCCGTGATAAAGAAATCGTCACTGAATTAAAGACAAAGAGCTTATCCGGCCTCGATATTCCGAAAGTGGCCCTTCCAAAATACAAAGACTACGGCCAGATTCTGGATTGGGTATACAAAGAGAATGTTCCAGGTTCCTTCCCATACACAGCAGGAGTGTTTCCTTTTAAACGAAAAGGGGAAGATCCGAAGCGTCAGTTTGCCGGTGAAGGGACTCCTGAACGGACGAACCGCCGCTTCCATTATCTATCCAAGGATGATGATGCGAAACGCCTGAGTACAGCCTTTGACTCCGTTACATTATACGGTGAAGATCCGGATCACCGTCCTGACATTTACGGAAAAGTCGGGGAGAGCGGAGTGAGCATCTGTACACTTGAAGACATGAAGAAGCTGTATGCCGGCTTTGATCTGTGTGCGCCTTCTACGTCGGTATCCATGACGATCAATGGTCCGGCACCGATCATCCTTGCCATGTATATGAATACGGCGATCGATCAGCAGATCCGCATGAAAGAAGAAGAGCTTGACCGTGTATTGACGGTGGAAGAATATATTGAAGTGAAAGAACAAACCCTTCAAGTCGTCCGTGGTACAGTGCAGGCTGATATTTTAAAAGAAGATCAAGGACAAAATACTTGTATCTTCTCGACTGAATTTGCCCTTCGCATGATGGGTGACATCCAGCAGTACTTCATCGATCATAAAGTACGAAACTATTACTCTGTATCGATTTCCGGCTACCACATTGCCGAAGCGGGAGCCAATCCGATTTCACAGCTTGCCTTCACATTGGCGAACGGGTTCACTTACGTTGAATACTATTTAAGTCGCGGAATGGACATCAATGCCTTTGCACCGAACTTATCGTTTTTCTTCTCGAATGGCCTGGATCCCGAGTATACAGTGATCGGCCGTGTGGCACGCCGCATTTGGTCAACGGTGATGCGTGATAAATACGGTGCCAATGAGAGAAGTCAAAAGTTGAAGTATCATATTCAAACATCAGGTCGTTCTCTTCATGCCCAGGAAATTGACTTTAACGATATCCGTACTACGCTTCAAGCCTTGATGGCCCTGCAGGATAACTGTAACTCCCTGCATACCAATGCCTATGATGAAGCTATCACGACACCAACGGAGGAATCCGTCCGCCGTGCCATGGCGATCCAGATGATCATCACGAAAGAACACGGATTATCGAAAAATGAAAATCCGCTTCAAGGATCATTCATCGCAGAAGAGCTGACCGATCTAGTGGAGGAAATGGTTCTGACAGAATTTGATCGCCTGAATGATCGAGGCGGCGTACTTGGATCGATGGAAACCCAGTATCAACGAGGCAAAATCCAAGAGGAATCCATGTACTACGAAATGAAAAAGCATTCAGGGGAACTTCCGATCGTGGGAGTGAACACGTACCTGAATCCAACTCCACCTTCAGAAGAACAAATGGACAGCATGGAACTTGCACGTGCAACGAAGGAAGAAAAAGAAACACAAATTCATAACCTGCGAGACTTCCAATCACAACACAAAGATCAATCCGAAGAAGCACTGACCCGCTTAAAGCAAGCAGCAGTGAACGGAGGAAACATCTTTGAAGAACTAATGGAAACGGTGAAAGTAGCCAGTCTCGGCCAAATCACACGCGCCCTCTACGAAGTTGGCGGACAATACCGTCGTAACATGTAAAAATCATGAAGAAAAAGAGACTACTGTAGGGGTGCAGTGGTCTCTTTTTCTAGGTGGGCATTCTTAATGATGGTCAATGGTCATATTCATAGCGATGGGGGAGTTGTGTTTTTTTAAGACTGATTTCTACCTTTATTAGGTCGGCCTTGTGAATTCGAAAGTAATCTTAGCTAAGTTGATTGGAGCGGAAGGTGCTCGACTCCTGCGGGAAATAGCTGGAAAGTTGAGACCCCACAGGGCAAAGCCCGAGGAGGCTCAACTCACGCCCCGCGGAAAGCGAGCACCTGGAGCGGAAATCAACCACTACTCGCTTATGGTTGAGTAGGAACAAGAAAAGAACCTATTTAATACAGAGCACATGCCAAAATAAACGAAATGAGTTTAAAAACTCACCAAATCGTCTATCCTTTAAACAAAATCAACCAATTTTTAACACGATCTTAATAGTAGTCGGGTATCATTTCCTATATAATGAGAATTGTCAGATAAGTGAGAGGGTAAGAACGATACATACGTTTGGATGTGAGACTGTGAAGACCATTTTTCGTTATATACTATTAGCCATCATCATATTCGCCGCAGTAGTACTATATCAATTGCAATTAGGAGCGGTTCCTTTTTTTCTACTCTCTTTCTATCTTTTTTATGAAGCGTTCCGTGTGATTCGAAACGGTGAAAAAGAAGAGAAATGGGAAAGCGGCAGACCTTCCTGACCCCAGTTGTGAAAAAAATGCAAGAAAAACCAGATAGGTATAGCATAAAGTCTTTTCTATTGTTTATAATGATGAATATGGTTAGAATTGATAATGGAGAATTTTTGCCCTTTTTTACTCTACTTAGTAGAGTGTGAAATAGAGAAAGGAAGTGCGTTAATTGAGTCTTAAGCAGTTATCCAAAGAAGAATTACGTCAAACATCATTCATTGAGTTGGCACATGAGATTTTAACAGAGAAGAAGAAAGCGATGCCTTTCGAAGACATAGTCAAAGAAATTAAAGGTTTGCTTGAAATCTCTGAAAAAGAGGTTCGCAGCCGCTTACTTCAATTTTACACGGATCTTAATGTCGAAGGACGCTTTATTGCCATGGGCGATAACAGTTGGGGATTAAGAGAATGGTATCCGGTGGATCAAATCGAGGAAGAAACGGTTCCAACGATGAAATCCAGCAAAAAGAAAAAAGCGAAGAAGAAAGACGATGAAGATCTGGATCTTGAAGATTTCGATGATCTGGACGATGAAGACCTTGATTATGATGATCTTGATGACACGGACGATGACGATGATCTGACAGATGACGACGATGTAGATGACGTTGACGACGATGCAGATGAAGATCTGGACATCGATGAAGACGAGGAAGAACTTGAAATCGATGAATTCGATGATGTCGATGAAGACGACGACGACGAAGAAGATCTTGATGAGGAAAAGGACGATAAATAATTTTCACCTCATTTAAGCATCAGACGAACCTATCAAAAAGACGCTTTTTGCCTTTTTGATAGGTTTTTTTATGGTCTCGAGCCTTGTGCATCAGGTGATGCCATTGATTGAAAATTCCCTCATCATTCTATGCTTGACTTCTTTCTTTGAGGAAGGTAGTATTTTATTTGGGCTCCTTAAAAAAGGACGAATTACGTATACAACGCTCCCCTTACATGTTTGTAAGCGGGGCTTTTTTTATTTTATAAGAAGAAAGCTTTGACGTAACAGGGTATTGCCTATTCCTTTATGTGTGGCGGATCGATTCTTAAAGACCCCTTACATTTTTATGTATATTGATAATAAGAGGCTGTCTTTTAGCTGGTTTATGCTGATGAATTTATTTTAAGAGAATGGACTTGTCCTTCTTTGAACAAGATAAATTCATGACATACCTACATAGGAGACACCCTCTACTTTTTTTGAACCAAACTTACTTTGAAGGGGGACATATACATGACTAAGTATATTTTCGTAACAGGCGG
The DNA here is from genome assembly GCF_035590735.1 of Rossellomorea aquimaris. Classification (NCBI taxonomy): domain Bacteria; kingdom Bacillati; phylum Bacillota; class Bacilli; order Caryophanales; family Bacillaceae; genus Rossellomorea; species Rossellomorea aquimaris. Next base: position 4,342,699 of record NZ_CP141595.1, on the reverse strand, counting down.
CGTAGTGTCGTCACTAGGGAAAGGGATCACAGCAGCGTCCCTTGGAAGACTATTGAAAAACCGTGGAGTGAGTGTCACGATCCAGAAGTTCGATCCATACATCAACGTGGATCCGGGAACGATGAGTCCCTATCAGCACGGTGAAGTATTCGTAACAGATGATGGTGCGGAAACGGATCTTGACTTAGGTCACTACGAGCGTTTCGTCGACATTAACCTGACGAAATACAGTTCTGTCACAACGGGTAAAATCTATTCAACTGTACTGAAGAAAGAGCGTCGTGGTGATTATCTTGGTGGTACTGTACAAGTTATCCCACACATCACAAACGAAATCAAAGAACGCGTATACCGAGCTGGACGCGAGACGAATTCAGATGTCGTGATCACGGAAATCGGTGGAACAGTCGGGGATATCGAATCTCTGCCATTCCTTGAAGCGATTCGCCAGATCAAGAGCGATGTAGGCCGTGACAATGTGATGTATATCCACTGTACTCTTGTGCCTTACATCAAAGCAGCGGGTGAAATGAAAACAAAACCGACTCAGCATAGCGTAAAAGAGCTTCGCAGTCTTGGTATCCAGCCAAATGTCATCGTCGTGCGTACAGAAATGCCAATGACTCAGGACATGAAAGACAAAATCGCGTTATTCTGTGATATCGATAAAAATGCTGTAATCGAAGCAATGGATGCAGACACGCTGTACTCTGTCCCACTTGCTCTTCAAGATCAAAAGCTTGATGAAATCACATGTCAGCACTTGAAACTTAATTGCCACGAAGCAGACATGACCGAGTGGAATGAACTCGTCGATCGCGTGAAAAACCTGTCTCGTAAAACAAGAATCGCCCTGGTAGGGAAATATGTTGAGTTACAGGATGCGTATATCTCAGTAGTGGAAGCCCTTCGTCACGCCGGCTATCAATTCGATAGCGACATCGAAGTAAGATGGTTGAACTCTGAGCTGATCGACAGCGCAAACGTAGCAGAAAAACTGGCAGATGTAGATGGCATCCTTGTACCAGGCGGCTTCGGTGACCGTGGAGTAGAAGGGAAAATCGCTGCCACTCAATATGCCCGTGAAAACAAGGTACCTTTCCTCGGAATCTGCCTTGGTATGCAATTAGCATCTGTAGAATATGCACGTAATGTTCTTGGGTTGGAAGGGGCTCACTCAGCAGAGTTGAATCCTGAAACGCCATACCCGGTCATCGACCTGTTACCTGAACAAAAGGACATCGAAGATCTTGGTGGAACACTGCGTCTCGGGCTATACCCATGTAAGCTGACAAAAGGTTCAAAAGCCTATGCAGCCTACGATGGAGAAGTGGTATACGAGCGTCACCGCCACCGCTTCGAATTCAACAATCACTACCGTGAGCAAATGGAAAAGGCCGGCTTCATCTTCTCAGGTACAAGCCCTGATGGCCGTCTTGTGGAAATCATCGAGCTAAGCGACCACCCATGGTTCGTCGCGTCTCAATTCCACCCTGAATTCACATCACGTCCGACACGTCCGCAGCCTCTATTCAGAGACTTCGTGGAAGCATCACTTGCGTATGGTGAGAAATAAGATTTGATTTTTGGAACTGCTCTCCCTGGTTTGGGAGGGCGGTTTTTTTTATTTTATATGGTGCAGGTGTCCGATTTTTAAGGGGGATCTGAATTTATCGACCGTTATTCAATTTTATAAACCGTATTTTCAATATATCAACCTAATTTTCAGGATATCGACCGTTCTACAATAAACGACAAATTTCGCGAATCTCCTCTTTATTCCTGTCTAGAAAATTTTTCTAAAAAGAATATTGACAATATTCCCACATATCGTTAATATATCGTTTATAGCGCATGCGAACTATATCAAATTTCATATTCTCTTATAAAGAGTTGGCAGAGGGACTGGCCCGATGACGCCCGGCAACCTACCGTTTAAGCGGAAAGGTGCTAAAACCTGCAGGAAGAATTTCCTGAGTGATAAGAGTACGTTTATTTATACATAAACCTCTTTTCTCTTGGGAAAAGAGGTTTTTTATTTGCAAAGACTGTTTTCGTAAACTTAGTTGCTTTTAAAGGGAAAGTGCTGGTTGATTTCCGCTCCAGGCGCTCGCTTTCCGCGGGGCGTGAGTTGAGCCTCCTCGGGCTTTGCCCTGTGGGGTCTCAACTTTCCCGCTATACCCTTCAGGAGTCGAGCACCTTCCGCTCCAATCAACTCTAAGCATGAGTCATGAAAAATAGACAAATATAAATACCTACAAGACAGAAAAACAGCATTTTTCAGATGTACGGAGGTCGATAATAGCTTTTAAAGTAGAGATGCTTTTTAGATTTTTCTGTCACTACTGAGCTCTATCACACCAATCTTGTTTAAATGGTGAGGGGAACTGCGTAGACTCCTGCGGAAAAATGGGCGTGCCGAGACCCCGGAAGCGAAGCTGAGGAGGCTCGGCCGTACGCTAGCTGCAAGCGGAGCGGTTCCCCTCACCATCCAGCACATACTGGTTGACAGAGCCTTTGCAGATCGCGGTTTTAAAACAACAACTATCTTTATGAAAAGAGTATTAAAAAAAAATTGAGGCAAATCACCTCGGGAGGAGAAAAGAACGATGAAAAAAGCAGCATCAATACTCGTATTACTCGCACTTATTTTCAGTTTAGTGGCTTGTCAGCCAAAGGTATCCCAGGAGGCGGACGCAGACAGTGGAGATAAGAAGGAAGCAACTTCCGATCATCCGTTAGCCAATAAAAAGATCGCACTTATTATGCAAATCAATTTAGGGACCTTTTCCGCTCAATACATAGAAGGTGTCAAAGAGCAGGTGGAAAAGTTCGGAGGAAAGGTTCAAGTATTTACGTCTGAAGGAGACCTGGCAAAAATGTCTTCCAACCTGGATGCGGCCATCAATCAAAAGTTTGATGGGATCCTCATCGATCACGGAACGATGGAAGCGCTGCAATCAGGGGTGGAAAAGGCGAAGGAACAAAACATTCCGGTTGTCGTGTTTGATGCGGATGTTGCTTCAGAAGAGGTGACCGTGCTCGAGCAGGGGGACCAACAAATGGCTGAACAAACCTTGACGAAGCTTTCAGATGAGATTGGCGGCAAGGGGGAGATTGTGAAGATTTGGGTTGCAGGATTTGCCCCGATGGAAAGACGCCAAGTGGCCTATCAGCAATTTTTAGAAAAAAATCCTGGTATTAAAGAGGTGGCGGCCTTTGGAGCGGCTACTCAGAATACAGCACTGGATACACAGGCACAAATGGAGGCGATTCTGAAACAGTATCCGAACAAAGGTGACATCGATGCTGTCTGGGCAGCCTGGGATGAATTTGCAAAAGGTGCCGTCCGGGCAATCGAAGCAGCAGGGAGGGACGAAATCAAAGTCTATGGAATCGACATGAGTGATGAAGACCTGCAAATCATTCAAAAAGATGGAAGCCCGTGGGTTGCTTCAGCAGCAGTTGACCCGAAAGATATCGGCCGCGTGCAGGTCCGTTTCTTATATCAGAAGCTGGGTGGCCAAGAAACGCCTGAAAAAGTAAAGCTTGAGCCGGTCTTTATTGAAAAGGAAGCATTGCCTGAAGAAACGATCACGACCGATCAATTACACGAGCATGTAGATGGATGGGGAGCAAGTGAGCAAGGCTATACAGATGAATTGAAAAACCTTGAAGGATCGTTCACAGAGTAGAAAGGAGTTAGAAACGATGACGTCTCCACTGTTAGAAATGATTGATATCAATAAAACCTTCTCAGGAGTGAAAGCCCTAAAGGCTGCAAGCTTCGATGTGAAAGAGGGAGAGGTTCATGCTCTGTTGGGGGCGAATGGTGCAGGGAAAAGCACGCTGATGAAGATTTTATCAGGAGCCTATGTGCAGGACAGCGGAGACATCATCCTTCACTCCGAAAAAAGAGACTATCAATCTCCGAAAGAAGCGAAGGAGCATGGCATCCATTGCGTATACCAAGAAGTGGACACGGCCATTGTCCCGGAACTTTCTGTAGCGGAAAATATCGTCCTTGATCAGTTCTCACAAAAAGGCTCCTTCTTTATTACCAAAAAATCATTAAAGAAAGAAGCGTGGGAGGCACTTAGACGAATTGGGGCAGAAGCGATTCCCCTCTGGCAGCCGGCGTCACACTTAAGTCTCGCTGAAAAACAGCTGGTGCTCATTGCCAGGAGCCTGCTTCAAAAAGCGAAAGTATTGATTTTGGATGAACCAACGGCACCTCTAAGTTCATCTGAGACGAAAAAATTATTCCGTGTCATAGAAGATTTAAAGAAAGAGAGAGTAGGGATCATTTTTATCTCTCACAGGCTTCCTGAAGTATTTCAGCTTTCCGATCGCATCACAGTCATGAGAGACGGGGAAACCGTAGGAACGTACGGAACACACGAAACAACCTCGCAGAAGATCATCGAAGCCATGCTTGGAGGAACATATAGAGAAGAGTTTCAGAAAAGAGGGCTTCCGATTGGTGATACGCTTTACGAAGTGAGAGGACTGAAAGACGGTCAAAAGGTGAAGGATGTCCATTTATCCGTTAAGGCAGGAGAAGTAGTCGGAGTGGTCGGGCTTGTGGGAGCGGGGAAAACCGAGCTTGCCAAAGCTTTATTTGGAGCATCTCCTGTAGAAGCTGGTGATCACTTTCTCAAAGGAAGAAAGCTTCGGATTCACTCTCCTCGAGACGCGGTCCAAAATGGATTGGCGCTCGTCCCGGAAGAAAGACGAAAAGAAGGATTGTTCATTCATGAATCCGTTCAGCACAACTTGAGCTTTCCTTCATTAAGAAAAGTCTCCAATTGGTTATGGATCAACGGCCGCAAAGAACGTGAGCTGGCTCGTGAAAAAATCCAATCCCTTGGAATTAAAACCGCTCATGAAGGAATCCAGGCCAACTTTTTAAGTGGGGGAAATCAGCAAAAGGTTTCAATCGGAAAGTGGCTATCTGATGAAGCATCGGTGTTTTTATTTGATGAACCGACGAAAGGTGTGGACGTGGGGGCGAAGAAGGAAATCTTCTCCCTGATTCAATCCCTTGCAGAAAAAGAGAAGGGCATTCTCTACTTTTCCTGTGAAATTCAAGAAATTCTGGCGATCTCGGACCGGATACTCGTCATGTATGATGGACGGATTGTGAGAGAACTGACAAAAGAAGAAGCAACTCAAGAACGTATATTGTTTTATGCTTCAGGAGGGACCCAAGCGAATGAAAGGCAAGCTACTCGACTTACTATTTAAATACGGTGCCATTGTATTGATGGCTGCAATTCTTCTATTTTTTAGCTTATATAACCCATTTTTCTTTACATATGGAAATCTATCAGACATTCTCCGCTCGATTTCCATCGTCACATTGGTTGCCATCGGGGTCACTTTTACCCTCGTCGTCGATGGCTTTGACCTATCGGTGGGATCGACGGTATCCCTGTCTACTGTTGTGACAGCTTCTTTGATGGTCTGGTATGAAGCCCCGTTGTGGATCGTGCTCCTTGTTCCATTGTTGGTGGGAGCAGGAGTCGGGTTATTCAATTCGCTATTGATCGTGAAGTTTGGAATTCCGGATTTGCTTGCAACATTAGGGGCCATGTATATCATTTCAGGTGTTCATCGAACGTATACAGAAGGATACTCGATCTACAATAATATGCCGATGACAACTGGTGGGACAGCCCCTGGGGAATTTTCCGAAGCATTCCTCTGGATCGGCCAGGGAAAGTGGCTCGGATTGCCGGTACCGGTATGGATCATGCTCGTGCTGGTCGGAATCGTCTATGTGATCATGCATTTCACGAGGTGGGGACGGATTTTGTATATGACAGGAGGCAACGCGGAAGCATCACGCTTATCTGGTGTCAGAGTGACGAGGGTTAAATTGATTGCCTACGTTCTCTCAGGTATATTCGCATCGATTGGAGGAATCCTGTTCACGGCCCGGGTCGGATCAGGGCAGATGGATGCCGGTGCCCCGCTCCTGATGGAAGCAGTCGCCGCGGTGTTTGTCGGCTTTTCCGTCTTGGGTGCGGGGAAACCGAATATCCTCGGAACCTTCTTTGGGGCAGCGTTGATCGGAGTCATGCTGAATGGATTGACGATGATGAATCTACCATACTATGCATTTGAGATTATTAAAGGAAGCGTGCTGGTATTGGCATTGGCGGTGACGTATGTGCATGCCAGGAAGGTGCGTGGGGCTTGAACTCGTTGAGGGGAGAGGTGCCTTTTAATGGTGCCTCTCTTTTTTGTGTGTGAAAATCAACCTTTGGTGCCACATGGAATCCAGTAGAAAGGTTATAGACCGTTATTCGGATTTATCAACCTTCATTTGAATATATCGACATTCATATCGTTTTATCAGCCGTTCTTTCAATATATCAACCATATTTTCAAGATATCGACCGTTCTACAATAAATGACAAACTTCACGCGCGTCTCTCAGACTATATCCATGAAAAAAAACCCGCCCCCAACCAGGAACGGGTCTATCTACTATTCCTCATACTCTTCCAACATCTCACGGATCACAAACCCCAGGGCGAAATAAAGATAAAGGGCGGCCATGCTGGAAGGGAAGCTCACACGCTCACCGATTTCATCGCCTGGAAGCATGCCCTTGATCACTTTTGTATCTAAATGAACATCTGCTAAGTCCACCAGATTCTCTTCCCCCTCCACCAATCCAGAGAAAGTCACAAATGGCACACCTTCATCAGCTAACTTTTTCCCTAACTCCACAGCATCCTCATCAGTTGAAAAACGGCTGACGACTAATACTCGATCAGCTTCGGTCAGCCGGGTGGAACCATCGTATCTTTTTGCAGAAGGAAGAGGTTCAGCACCAAACAAAGCCTCGGCTGTGACAGCTTCCATTTCCCCGTAGCCCTTAATGTAGATATTTCCTTGTCCGATGGCGGCTTGGGCCAGCAGGCGGGCACCGTCTTCGATTTCGAATTCCTGCTTATCGTAAATGCGTTTGAACAGTCCGGTTAACTGTGTCGTGAACATTTTTATCATAGAATAAACTCTCCTTATATATTTAGCTTCGACATTTGTCATCGTAACGCTTATTATAAAGGGGAAAAAGGTCTTAAGTAAAATCTTGATAAGAAGCAGGATTTTTTACAGGAAAAAGAGAATTAGTAATAAATATACAATTATTAGCCGGTTATTTAGTTTCGTAATACATAATTTACTTTAATATGAAGGGGATTGGGATGGATGAACGAGAAAATTCTTATTGTAGACGATCAATTTGGTATTAGGATTCTATTAAATGAAGTGTTACAAAAGGAAGGCTACCAAACATTTCAAGCAGCGAACGGTATCCAGGCTCTTGAAATTGTAGATAAGCATTCCCCTGATTTGGTTTTGCTGGATATGAAGATTCCGGGGATGGATGGGATCGAAATTTTAAAGAGAATGAAGCAGAAGGATGCAGATATCCGCGTCATTATTATGACGGCGTACGGGGAACTGGACATGATTCAGGAAGCAAAGGATCTGGGAGCGCTTACTCACTTTGCGAAACCGTTTGATATCGACGACATCAGGCAGGCTGTGAAACAATATATTCCAGCTTGATAGTATTATTTGAATAGTGAAAATAGTAGTATTTTTATCAATTCGCCTCTGCAGTTGGTAAAATCAATTCTGTTTTGGTATGATACAAGTGAAATTGTAAACAATGTCACATGGTGCTATAAATAACACCGCCATTTCTACTAGAATGGTTCACTGACTGAATAAAAGGAGGAAATTACTATGCCTTTAGTTTCAATGAAAGACATGCTAATTCAAGCAAAAGAAAACAGCTATGCAGTAGGTCAATTCAACCTGAATAACCTTGAGTTCACTCAAGCGATCCTACAAGCTGCTGAAGAAGAAAAATCACCTGTCATCCTTGGTGTTTCTGAAGGGGCAGCACGTTACATGAGCGGCTTCAAAACAGTTGTGAAGATGGTTGAAGGTCTTATGGAAGACTTAAACATCACAGTACCTGTTGCGATTCACTTAGACCACGGTTCAAGCTATGATAAATGTAAAGAAGCAATCGATGCAGGATTCACTTCTGTCATGATCGACGCTTCTCACGGTCCTTTCGAGGAGAACATTGAAATCACTTCTAAAGTGGTTGAATATGCTCACTCTAAAGGTGTTTCTGTTGAAGCTGAGCTTGGAACTGTTGGTGGACAAGAGGATGACATAGTAGCAGATGGCGTTATCTATGCAGATCCTAAAGAGTGTCAAGAATTAGTAGAGCGTACTGGTATCGATACACTTGCACCTGCACTTGGTTCTGTTCATGGTCCTTACAAAGGTGAACCAAATCTTGGATTCAAAGAGATGGAAGAAATCGGTGCAGCGACTGGAGTACCTCTAGTACTTCACGGTGGTACTGGAATTCCGACAAAAGACATCCAAAAAGCGATTTCTTACGGAACAGCAAAAATCAACGTAAACACTGAGAACCAAATTGCTTCTGCTAAAGCAGTACGTGAAGTGCTTGCAGCTGACACAGAAGTATATGATCCACGTAAATACATGGGTCCTGCCCGTGAAGCGATCAAAGCGACAGTTGCTGGCAAAATGCGCGAATTTGGTTCTTCTAACCAAGCTAAATAGATAGGTAATGTTTGGAAAGTCCTTGCGTGTAGATTACAGGCTTTCCGAATGTGGTAGAAAAAGAATGAAGCTGTAGGATGGGACTGGCACCAGGAGAGGTTTAATACCTTTTTGGGTCAGTCCCTTCCGTTCATTAAAAGATGATTGAAAATTTTGTCGAAAATGGGGTAGAGGTAATGAAATTTTTCATAGACACAGCAAACATGAGTGAAATTCAAGAAGCATTTGAATGGGGTATTCTTTCAGGAGTGACAACGAATCCGTCGCTTGTAGCCAAAGAAAAAAACGTAACATTTGAAGATCGTTTAAAAGAAATCACGGATTTAGTCCCTGGTTCTGTAAGCGCTGAAGTCATCGCGACAGACGCTGAAGGAATGATCAAAGAGGGCAGGGAGCTTGCGAAGATCGCGCCTAACATTACGGTTAAGCTGCCAATGACGCCGGACGGATTGAAAGCGACATCTACTTTTGCTAAAGAAGGAATTAAGACAAATGTCACGCTGATTTTCAGTGCGAACCAGGCGCTTTTAGCGGCTCGTGCTGGAGCGACGTATGTTTCGCCTTTTTTAGGAAGATTAGATGATATCGGTCATGATGGTCTCGAGCTTGTATCCAAGATCGCTGAAATCTTTGCGATTCACGGCCTGGAAACAGAAATCATCGCGGCATCGACCCGCCATCCACAGCATATTACAGAAGCTGCCTTAAGAGGGGCTCATATTGCGACCGTTCCTCTGAAAGTGTTAAAGCAACTGTTCCATCATCCCCTTACGGATAAAGGAATCGATGCATTCCTGAATGATTGGAACAACCGCTAATTTCAAGTCAATCGGTCCAGTAAAAAAAATTCTTTTATCCTATACATGTTTTGACGAATTATGTATACACTAGTAGACAATACCTCTTAGAACGTCTTCTTTTGGAAAAATAATCCTTTTTGTTTTTGGTGTGCGGAGTCTGACAGCCATTGGGGCTTCCTCATCAATAAACAGTGGAAGGGAGTTTAATATGGAAAAGCTAAAAATTGCAGGAGGCTATCCCCTAGAAGGAACCATTAAAGTCAGTGGGGCCAAAAATAGTGCGGTAGCCTTGATCCCGGCAACCATTCTTGCTGATTCACCAGTCACAATCGAAGGGTTACCAGACATCTCTGATGTGCGGACATTGAAAGATCTACTAGAGGAGATCGGTGGTTCCGTCAACTTGGAAGATGGGGATATGAGTGTAGATCCAAGTCAAATGGTGTCCATGCCTTTACCGAGCGGGAAGGTGAAAAAGCTTCGTGCATCCTATTATTTAATGGGAGCGATGCTTGGACGATTCAAAAAAGCGGTCATCGGATTACCAGGTGGATGTCATCTTGGTCCACGCCCGATTGATCAACACATTAAAGGCTTCGAGGCTCTTGGAGCAGAAGTGACGAATGAACAGGGTGCGATTTATTTACGTGCCGATGAATTAAGGGGTGCCCGTATTTACCTGGATGTCGTCAGTGTAGGGGCAACGATCAACATCATGCTTGCCGCTGTACGCGCAAAAGGCAGAACGATCATTGAAAATGCGGCGAAAGAACCTGAAATCATTGACGTAGCTACATTACTAAGTAATATGGGTGCAAAGATTAAAGGGGCTGGAACCGATGTGATCCGTATTGATGGTGTAGACGAGCTTCACGGCTGCCGTCACACAATCATTCCTGACCGTATTGAAGCAGGAACGTTCATGATCCTTGCAGCAGCGGTCGGTAAAGGTGTGCTTGTTGATAACGTTATACCATTACATATGGAATCGGTCATTGCCAAGCTCCGCGAAATGGGCGTTCCTGTTGAAACAAACGATGACCAGATCTTTATCGGAAGAGCGGACAAGCTCAAATCCGTTGATGTGAAAACATTGGTGTATCCAGGTTTCCCAACAGATCTGCAACAGCCGTTTACCACGTTATTGAACAGGGCAGAAGGTTCTGCTGTCGTAACGGACACCATCTATTCAGCCCGCTTCAAGCATATCGATGAACTGAGAAGAATGAATGCGACGATTAAAGTGGAAGGTCGCTCGGCCATCGTCAATGGACCTGTACAATTACAAGGCGCCAAAGTGAAAGCAAGTGACCTGCGCGCAGGAGCTGCTCTTGTCATCGCAGGCTTAATGGCAGAAGGAATCACAGAAGTGACCGGTCTCGAGCATATCGACCGCGGATACAGCGACCTGGTTGCCAAGCTTGAAGGCCTAGGAGCAACAATCTGGCGTGAAAAGATGTCAGCTGAAGAGCTGGAGCAGATGAAGTCGTAGTTTCAGTAAAACTTTATAGCTTTCGAGAAATTGTTGCTTTTACTCTTATGTTTTGAGGTAAAAGGTAAGTATTAAATAAGTTGATTGGAGCGGAAGGTGCTCAACTCCTGAGAGTATAGCGGGACCGTCGAAAAGCGGAGGTGGCTCGAACAGCCCCGACAAGCATAAGATGAATGGGCCGGGAAGGCGTTCTTTGCCTTCTTGGACCATTTAGCTTATGACCTCGAGGGGCTAGCCGCCGGAGCTGGAAAGGTGAGACCCCGCAGGCGAAGCCGAGGAGGCTCACTGCCCGCCCCGCGGAAAGCGAGCACCCTGGAGTGGAAATCAACAACTACTCGCTTTTGGTTGAATTCCTTAAATATTCCAATATGACCAGTTCTTTTCTACCTGAATGAACCATTGTGTCCTACTTTTTTCGAAAAAAAGTCTCTCTAATCGTTTCAATGTGTTACAATAAATCTGTCAATATGTTATACAATTAAAGAATATTGTAAAACAAAAGGGATTACGGGAGGCTATATACATGGAAAGAAGTTTATCAATGGAGCTTGTTCGAGTAACAGAAGGGGCTGCCCTTGCATCGGCTCGATGGATGGGTCGCGGTAAGAAGGATGAAGCAGATGATGCTGCAACCTCTGCCATGCGCGATGTATTCGATACAGTACCGATGAAGGGAACAGTTGTCATCGGTGAAGGTGAAATGGATGAAGCTCCAATGCTTTATATCGGTGAAAAACTAGGGACAGGCTATGGTCCACGTGTAGATGTGGCCGTCGATCCGTTGGAAGGAACGAATATCGTTGCTTCCGGAGGCTGGAATGCACTGGCAGTGTTAGCGGTGGCGGACCATGGAAACCTACTGAACGCACCGGATATGTATATGGATAAAATTGCAGTAGGACCAGAAGCGGTCGGGGAAATTGATATCAACGCTTCTGTTATCGATAATCTGAAAGCCGTTGCGAAAGCAAAGAACAAGGATATCGAAGACGTAGTTGCAACCGTCTTAAATCGTCCTCGTCATGAACATATCATCCAGCAGCTGAGAGAAGCTGGGGCCCGTATCAAACTGATCAATGATGGTGACGTAGCAGGAGCTATGAACACGGCATTCGATCATACGGGCGTCGATATTTTATTCGGATCCGGTGGCGCTCCAGAGGGAGTACTTGCTGCCGTTGCGCTGAAATGCTTAGGTGGAGAAATTCAAGGTAAGCTTTTACCACAGAATGATGCCGAACTGCAACGCTGTATCAGCATGGGGCTGGATGTGGACAAGATCCTTCGAATGGAAGACCTCGTATGCGGTGACGATGCGATCTTTGCGGCAACAGGTGTCACGGACGGTGAACTGTTAAGAGGCGTTCAGCTTAAAGGGACATACGGATTGACTCATTCAGTCGTAATGCGTGCGAAGTCTGGAACTGTCCGCTTCATAGACGGCCGCCATAGTCTTCAGAAAAAGCCAAACCTGGTCATGAGATAATAAATAGATATAAGTAACACAGAGAGAGAAACCAACTCTTCTTAATAAGAGATGAGGGATGGGCAGAGTGTCTTACCATTTCTGCCCATGACCACTCTTATCACTCACTTTTTTTCTTCATAGGTGAAAAAATGCTGCCTATCTACAAAATCACCTTCCTTTTTTTACCCAGTCATTGATTCTTGATTAAAAGTATGGTTACAATAGATAAGGTTTTTATCTTCAGCATTTTTTCTATTAGTTTATGCTTCAACATATTTCTTCATTTTTAGAAAAATCTACCCTTCTTTTTTTATATTATAGGTAGGACAAATTAATAAAGCGTGGTGTCATGATGGAAGAGTTAACAATCTCTAGCTTAGAAAATATGAAGCTTAAAGAGCTTTACGAGCTAGCCAAACAATACAAAGTTTCTTATTATAGTAAATTAACAAAAAAAGAATTGATTTTCGCTATCCTTAAAGTTCGTGCAGAACAAGAAGGCTTCTTCTTTATGGAAGGGGTTCTTGAAATCATCCAATCAGAGGGATTCGGTTTCTTACGACCGATCAACTATTCTCCAAGCTCTGAGGATATTTATATTTCTGCGTCACAGATCCGCCGTTTCGACCTTCGTAACGGGGATAAGGTATCGGGGAAAGTGCGCCCTCCGAAGGAAAACGAGCGTTATTTCGGACTGCTTCACGTTGAAATGGTAAATGGAGAAGAGCCTGAATCTGCGAAAGAACGTGTCCATTTCCCAGGACTGACGCCTTTATATCCTGACCGTCAAATGAAACTTGAAACAACACCAAATAAAATCTCCACGCGTATCATGGATCTTATAGCGCCTGTCGGTTTTGGACAACGTGGATTAGTCGTAGCACCACCTAAAGCGGGTAAGACGATGCTGATCAAAGAAATCGCGAACTCGATCACAACGAATCATCCTGAAGCGGAATTAATCATCCTTCTGATCGATGAGCGTCCAGAGGAAGTAACGGATATCGAACGTTCAGTAGAAGCAGAAGTCGTAAGCTCAACATTCGATGAAGTGCCGGAAAACCACATCAAAGTGGCAGAACTCGTTCTTGAGCGGGCTATGCGTTTAGTGGAGCACAAGCGTGACGTCATTATCCTGATGGATAGTATCACCCGTTTGGCCCGTGCATATAACCTGGTCATCCCACCAAGTGGACGAACTCTTTCCGGGGGTATCGATCCCGCTGCGTTCCACCGTCCGAAACGATTCTTCGGTGCTGCACGAAACATTGAAGAGGGCGGAAGCTTGACGGTTCTTGCGACAGCGTTAGTGGATACAGGATCACGTATGGACGATGTGATTTATGAAGAGTTCAAAGGAACAGGGAACCTGGAACTTCATCTTGATCGTTCTCTTGCTGAAAGACGTATCTTCCCGGCCATCGACATCCGTCGTTCCGGAACTCGTCGAGAAGAACTTCTCATCAAACCGGATCATCTTGAAAAGCTATGGGCGATTCGCAAAGCGATGTCCGATCAGCCTGATTTCGCTGAGAAGCTTATGCGCAAGCTGAAGCAATCGAAGACGAATGAAGAGTTTTTCAATGTGTTGACAGAAGAGTCGAAGAAGCGTTAATCTAGTAATCGAATGATTGGGGCTATGTCTGTAACTTCCAATTTTACAGGTTGCAAATATTACTTGTCCTTGTTATAATAGTGTCAATGTGTTTTAAAAAATGGATGTGGTAAGGGGCTGGCTATAACTCTCATGCTTATGCTCATATCACATATATCTTCGTAATAAATTACTCTGTCTCAGATGATTCAGGGCGGAAGGAGATGAAAGAAATGAAATCAGGAATTCATCCTAAGTACAACACGATCAAAGTTAGCTGTGCTTGCGGTAACGAATTTGAAACTGGTTCTGTAGCGGAAGAAATGCGCGTTGAGGTATGTTCTGAATGCCATCCATTCTACACAGGACGTCAGAAATTCGCTGACGCTGGTGGACGTGTTGACCGTTTCAACAAAAAATACGGTCTTAAAAATCAACAACAATAATGAAGAGCTGGAAGGTCATATCGAATTTCTTTGTGCGTAAGGCATAAACGAGTGGGATTGGCACTTCTCTTCTATTAGAAAAACAGGCAAGGATCTTCATGCTTGCCTGTTTTTTATTCTCTTTAAAGCAAATGGTTGAAGAAATAGAGGCAGTTCCAATTGAGCTGTGCCTCTTTTTTTCTGCCAAATTACTGAAACTTGAGCATTTTTCCCGTACATAAAGGAATGCTTTATACTAAAGAGTAGTCCATTTTTACTAACAGTCAGGCTGTTTTATTATAGAATATTGCATAAGGAAGGAGAGGCGCTTTCGTGTATGTCATGAAACAAACGGGTTGGGTAGAAGTCATTTGCGGCAGTATGTTCTCAGGGAAATCCGAGGAACTGATCCGCCGGGTAAGACGCACTCAATTTGCTAAACAGGAAATTGCAGTGTATAAGCCAAAACTAGATAATCGCTATAGTGATGAGTCGGTTGTATCTCATAATGGTACCTCTGTCATCGCCAAAGCAGTCGAGGGTTCACATGTGATCCTCGATGACCTGAATCCAGAGGTGGATGTCGTAGCTATTGATGAGGTTCAATTTTTTGACGAAGGCATTGTAGAGGTCGTCCAAAAATTAGCAAACAGTGGATATCGTGTCATCCTCGCAGGACTTGATCAGGATTTCCGCGGAGAACCATTCGGTCCGATGCCGGACTTATTGTCCATTGCTGAGCAAGTGACGAAACTTCAAGCCGTTTGTGCAGTATGCGGCTCTCCTGCAAGTCGAACGCAACGATTAATCAACGGCGAACCAGCTTGCTACGATGATCCCGTCATCCTGGTGGGGGCATCTGAAGCCTATGAACCAAGATGCCGTCATCACCATGAAGTTCCGACTGGAATGAGCGTTACACCTGATATGGTGAAGGAAGTATAAATAATGATAAAAAACAAAGTCATTGGTTTGTGGCTTTGTTTTTTTATTAGATGTAAAGAAAATTCGACACCGCTTTTATTCAGGCTATCCTTACACTTGTCTCCGCTTTTATGTGCATAAGCACTTTCCTGTGGGAAATCCTAAAAGCAGGAGGTGTAAAAGCATGAAAAAACTAGTATTAGTTTTATCCTTTACGGTATTCTTCATTTTAATCACTGCGTGTGGAGTGAATCAGGAATCTGAATTCGGTATGCACGAGGATCAAAATGGAACACGATTCATTGATAATCGAAAAGATGATCAAAATGATCGTCAAGATAAAATCGTCAGAAATACGACAAATGAAAACCCTAACTTTCCAAACCTGACGAACTCACCAGGCACAACATCGACGACAACTGGTGTGTATGAAGACAAGGCACGTGAGGTTGTGAGGGAGTATTCCAACTTCGAACCAGATGAAGTGTGGATCAATGGCGAACAAATGTGGGTGACGGCCCATACCCAAAATGAAATGAGTATGGCTGAGACGGATAAAGAAGAAGCGATGTTAAAAGAGAGACTGGAGAAAGCCATTCCAAAGTACGATGTAAATGTAAAAATCACCGAAAGATAAAAAAGTGCAAGCAGGTCTGGAGACTGACCTGCTTGCCTTTTGCATAAAATCCACCTGTTTATGCCTTCCTCCTACCCCCGATCTTCCTTGTGTTTGCATACACCATATAATATAATTAGACTGTTATGGACTAAAATTGAGGTGAATAGCTGTGTTCGATCGTTTACAAGCAGTGGAAGATCGCTATGATAAGTTAAATGAACTATTGAGTGATCCAGAAATTGTGAATGACCCAAAGAAGCTAAGAGATTATTCAAAAGAGCAATCAGACATCCAAGCAACGGTAGAAGCATATCGAGAATATAAAGAACTTACTGGGCAGTATAAAGACGCTAAGGCAATGCTGGATGATAAGCTTGATGCTGATATGCGTGAAATGGTGAAAGAAGAAGTTTCCGAGCTTGAAGAACAAATTGAAGCATTGGAAGCCCGTCTGAAAATATTATTGATCCCGAAAGACCCGAACGATGATAAGAACGTAATCATGGAGGTCCGTGGTGCTGCAGGTGGAGATGAAGCAGCCCTGTTTGCCGGTGACTT
This sequence comes from Rossellomorea aquimaris, assembly GCF_035590735.1. NCBI lineage: Bacteria > Bacillati > Bacillota > Bacilli > Caryophanales > Bacillaceae > Rossellomorea > Rossellomorea aquimaris. The sequence continues at coordinate 4,326,191 of NZ_CP141595.1, read as the reverse complement.
ATACCGTATGTACAGCCGCTATGCAGAATCACAAGGTTGGAAGACCGAAGTGATGGAAGCGAACTCGACTGGCGTCGGTGGATATAAAGAAATCATCTTTATGATCAACGGAAATGGAGCATTCTCCAAAATGAAATACGAAAACGGGGCACACCGTGTGCAACGTGTACCTGAAACAGAATCCGGCGGACGTATTCATACGTCGACGGCAACGGTTGCCTGTCTGCCGGAAGCGGAAGAAGTCGAAGTGGATATTCACGACAAAGATATCCGTGTCGATACCTTCGCATCCAGTGGCCCGGGAGGACAAAGTGTTAATACAACCATGTCTGCTGTCCGTCTGACTCACATGCCGACAGGTGTAGTCGTGTCATGTCAGGATGAAAAGTCACAAATCAAGAACAAAGAGAAAGCAATGAAAGTATTGCGTGCCCGCGTTTACGATAAATTCCAACGTGAAGTTCAAGCTGAATACGATGCAAACCGTAAATCAGCGGTTGGTACAGGTGACCGTTCCGAACGTATCCGTACGTACAATTTCCCACAAAACCGCGTAACGGATCATCGGATCGGATTGACGATACAAAAGCTTGACCAAATTCTTGAAGGAAAGATGGATGAAGTCATCGATGCGTTAATCATCGAGGATCAATCCAAACTTCTAGAGAGATTGGAAGAATAATGACGTCTGTTACCATATTTGAAGCCCTAAAATGGGCTTCTTCTTTTTTAGTCGAAAATGGCCGTGATGAAAATGTGGGAGAAATCTATTTGCGGCATTTAGTAGGGATGTCCCGATCCCAACTTCTGGCTGAACAGCGGAGGTCCGTCCCTCTAGAGAAGTGGGAAGAATTCCAGGATGGGATTCGCCGGCATGTTGGTGGAGTGCCGATTCAGCATATTATTGGGGTTGAGGAGTTTTATGGTCGGGAGTTTGTGGTGAATGAGCATGTGCTGATTCCGAGACCTGAAACGGAAGAACTGATTTATTATGGCTTGCAGAAAATGAAGGATCTGTTTAGTGATTCGGACACTTCTTTGCTGGCTGCTGATGTTGGAACGGGTAGCGGGGCGATTGCGATTACGTTGAAGCTTGAGGCGGATCGTTTTCCACTTGATATGATGGCTGTGGATATTTCTAGTGAAGCGCTTGCTGTTGCCAATGAAAATAGTGAGAGACTCGGAGCTGAGGTTCGCTTTTTTGAAGGGGACTTATTGCAGCCTTTAATTGAAGAAGGCGTGAAACTCGATATCCTTTTATCGAATCCTCCATATATTCCCCTGACAGATCGTGAAACGCTATCAGATATAGTCATTGAACATGAACCTGAACTCGCTTTGTTTGGCGGGGAAGATGGCTTTGATCTATACAAGAGATTTATGGATGAACTGCCGTTGGTAATGAAGGAAAAATGTCTGATCGGTTTCGAAGTCGGAGTCGGACAGGGCGAGACGGTGGCTGACTTACTTCGGGATACATTTCCTGATGCAGAAGTGGAAGTCGTTCATGATATCAACGGGAAAGATCGTATGGTGTTTTGTGAGAGAAAATAAGGATGTTGACCCTCGATTCGTATGATCGGGGGTGTTTTTTGTTGAAAAAGAGTCAGTTTTGGTATGAATGCAGGCATTGTCAGCTTGGATATAAAAAGTTGTTTTCATTATTTTTCTCTGTGAAAGATAGATACTCAGAAAGTTGATTGGAGCGGAAGGTGCTCGAATCCTGCGGGAAAAGCTGGACAGGTGAGAGCCCCGGAGGCGCAGCCGAGGAGGCTCACCGCCAGCCCCGCTGAAAGCGAGCACCTGGAGCGGAAATCAACTAGCACTCGCTTTTTTAAAAACAACTATATTTTCAAAATCGAAATTCAGCAGAATTTCCAAACAAAATGTTATTTTACTAGTTTAAGATTTCCCCTTTTTGACTAGACTGTTTTACTGAGGGGGAGAGGAAATGAAAACAAAACATACGGTTTTATTGTATATCTTGATTCTATCATTAGGAACGATTCTAAGTTTATATATACCGAAGCAGGAACTGGCGGCTCAGGAGACGATGGTAATCCCGGAAGAAGCGATTCGACTGCGGATTCTGGCAAACAGTGATTTGGAGCAGGACCAACATGTGAAGAGACTCGTTCGTGATGAAGTGAATAAAGAGATCACGAATTGGGTGGAGACTCTTACATCACAGGATGAAGCGAAATCAGTGATTAAAGCAGGCTTGCCACAGCTGCAGAAAATTGCCGAAGGAGTTGTCGCTGAGCAAGGCTTGGATCAATCGGTGAAAATTGATTTTGGAAAAGTGGAGTTTCCTACTAAATTATACGGTCAGTATTTGTATCCGGCAGGCGAGTATGAAGCGGTGTTGATCACTCTGGGTGCAGGAGAAGGAGCAAACTGGTGGTGTGTTCTTTATCCTCCTCTATGCTTCCTTGATTTCTCGACTGGAAATGCGGTAAGAAGTCCTGGGTTTGAAACGAAAGTGGAAGCGAGTGGGAATGAGGTCACTGAAGTGGATCCGGAAGATGAAGTTGGTGAAACGACAGAGATAGATTCAAGTACTGAAGCAGTAGAAACGCAATCGCCTGAAATCGTCATGGAAGATGTTATTGCCTATAAAGAGGTCGAGGTGGAAAAGGTGGAAGCGGCGACGATGGAAGAGGCGGTAGTAGTTGAAGAGCCTCAGAAAGAAGAAATTCCTGTAACAGAAGAGATTGAAACGGCAGAAGCACAAGAACAGCCAGTCTTCGTTGAAGAAGGAGATGAGGAAGAAGTTGAGGTTCGGTTCTTCGTAGTCGATTTTTTCAAGGGATTATTCAATAAGTAATACGTAGGGCTTCATCCACCAGAGATGGAGCTCTTTTTACGTTCGAAGGAAATCTATCGTTCTAGTATTTTTTCACAACAACCTGTTCTATTCTCTTTTTCACCTCATACATTAACATTAGGGGATGATAGAAAAGGGAGGATGAAATGTGATGTTAAAAGTGATTCGCCAAGCAACACAAGAAGATATCCATGAAGTAGTAGCCTTCTTAATGAAAGCAGGATTAAGCACAGAAGGCATTAAAAATAGTATTGATTGCTTTTTAGTAGTAGAAGACTCAGACAACCAGTTAATTGGGACTCTAGGTATTGAGGTTCAAGAGAAGATTGGGCTTCTTCGCTCCCTTGTTGTGACCTCATCTTTTGAAAGTGAAGAATTGTTTGCTCTTTTTCAAGAAATACTAAAATTGGCGAAAGAAAAAGAACTTACGCGTCTTTACTTGATCTCCAATCGAAAAGCGTCACTGAATTTCTTTGACTTGCTAGGTTTTCAACAGGAAAATAAGCCTTTTGTGGATGAGTTGGAGAAATTTGTTCACGCTCAAAAGTTATCCACTGTGGATAACTGTATTACGATGAGGCTTGACCTTTAGGTAGATTTGAGGGGTTTCGACAAATTTCAACTTATAGAAATTATTTTGCGATAGTAGTCTGCTAGTAGACTGAATCATTTCTATTGAGAAATGATTCAGTTTTTTTATATGGAAATTCGACAAATTGCGTGAGGTCACGGTCAGTAACGTAAATATCTCTTTTTTCAGAATTATTCACACCATCCACAGGTTTATCCACAGTCTGTAGAGTTTCATTCGCGTTTTGTGGACGATACTTGAGAATTTGTGGGGTTTCTTTTATACTTTCAAAAGAGTAAAGTTCTAGAACGCTTGTTAATTCTGTATCTATACACAGAAATGAGTGTTGATAATAGAAGGTGGATGACGGAAATGATGAAACATTGGATTGTGGAAAGAGATGTGGATAACAATGAAAGTTATCCACAAATTGTGGATGCAGCGAAGATCCTTCAACAGAATGAGGTGGTGGCGTTCCCGACAGAGACGGTTTATGGTCTGGGTGCCAATGCAAAATCAGATACGGCTGTGGAGAAAATCTTCGAAGCGAAGGGAAGACCATCGGATAATCCACTGATTGTCCACATATCAAATAAAAATCAGTTGGATGGACTTGTAGCAGAGGTCCCATCTGATGCAGCGAACCTCATCGATGCTTTTTGGCCGGGTCCATTAACGATTATTTTTAAAAATAAGGAAAATGTATTTTCTCAAAAAGTAACAGCGGGTTTACCGACTGTGGGGATCCGGATGCCTGATCACCCTGTAGCCCTGGCAATCATTGAAGCGTCTGGACTCCCGATTGCGGCACCAAGCGCCAACCGCTCAGGAAAACCAAGTCCGACAACGGCTCAGCATGTCATCGATGATCTGGAAGAACGGATTGCAGGATTGGTCGACGGAGGGGAAACAGGTGTGGGTGTCGAGTCGACAGTAGTGGATTGTACGGGACCAAGGCCAGTCATTTTACGTCCCGGAGGAGTCACCAGGGAACAGCTGGAAGAAGTGGTCGGTATAGTGGAAGTGGATCCTTCTTTAAAAGAAGGGAAGGGTGCTCCGAAATCCCCTGGAATGAAATATACGCACTATGCCCCTGATGCTCCTGTGTATTTGGTGGATGGTACGAGGGCAGATCTTCAGAAATTAGTAGATGACAAAAAAGCAGAAGGTCTCAAAGTAGGAGTATTAACAACGGAAGAATTCGTGGATGACTTCCAGGCAGACGTCATTCTCACGGTTGGTCGGAGAGAAGACCTAACAACAGTCGCTCGAAATCTCTACGATACGCTGCGTGCTTTTAATAAAAGTGACGTAGATATTATTTTCGCCGAAATGTTTCCCGAAGAAGGGGTTGGGCTGGCGATTATGAACAGGCTTCAGAAAGCTGCCGGGTACCAGGTGATAAAAGGATAATGGTTACCCCTATGGTTTTTAGAGAACTGTAGGGTTTTTTTGTTTGAATCAATAATGCCTGATCTTCAAACCGATTTACCATTCTATTTCCCTTTGGACGTGCATAAATTTGTTCTGTAGGCATGTCCGGAGGGGGATAAAACAAAAATGACAACGATTATTGGAGAACTGATTACCTTGATGTTAATGGCATTTGCTCTTGGGATGGATGCCTTTTCGATCGGAATCGGGATGGGTATGTTTCAGCTGAGATTAAAGCAAATCTTATATATAGGGTTGGTCGTCGGGATCTTTCATGTCTGGATGCCAATGCTTGGGATGATGACGGGGAAATTTTTATCCGAAACGTTCGGTGCCTTTGCGGGGTATGCGGGTGGGCTGCTTTTGATCGTATTAGGAATACAAATGTTCATGTCCAGCTTTAAAGAAGAGGAGACGACGCTCATTTCCCCGGTAGGATTTGGTTTAGTGCTTTTTGCTTTGAGTGTAAGCCTGGACAGCTTTTCCGTTGGATTGACTCTGGGGATATTCGGTGCCAGGACAGCGGTTGCCCTCTTCTGCTTTGGAATAGCGGCGACGGTGCTGACATGGGCTGGTTTATTGATAGGCCGTAAATTTCAAGGGGTACTCGGGACATATAGTGAGGCACTTGGGGGAAGTATTTTGTTTGCGTTTGGGATTAAGCTTCTGCTGCCGATATGAAATGATGGTGGCCCGCAGATTAAGAGTTTTATAAACGAAGGTCCGTCCCTCTTGGTGATGGGCTTTTTTGTCTAGCTCCAGGGCTTAGAGGCTCGAGGTCATAAGTCAAACCAACCAAAAAGGCAAAGAACACCTTTCCGGTTGGTTCGTCTTAAGCTTGTCGCCTCTGTGCAAAGCCCTTCCGCTTTTCTTTTGTCTTCTTTGTGAATGGACTATGGGTCGATTGGAAAATATTTTATAATAGGTTGTAAGGAGGATGAAGTGATGAATATTTTATTTGTTTGTACAGGGAATACGTGCCGGAGTCCTATGGCAGAGGCGGTTTTGAAGCATAAGGGTGCAGAGGGGTTTGATGTGAAATCTGCGGGCGTTTTTGCCATGGACGGAAGTGATGCTTCATTTCAGACTAAAGAAGTGCTGAAAGAGAACGATATAATACATAGACACCAATCGAGTTCGCTCTCGAAGGAGAACCTGGATTGGGCTTCCTATATTTTCACGATGACTTCGAATCATAAGCGGGCAATTGTGGATCAGTATCCACATGTGGCGGACAAAATTTTCACGTTGAAAGAGTTTGTCCATGAAGATCCTGCAGATTTGGATGTATCGGATCCATATGGGGGAAGTGTGGACATCTATAGACATACATACAGAGAGCTGGATTCATTGATTGAGGAGTTAATTAAAAAGCTGGGTTGAGACAGGGAGAGAGAAAGAATGGGGAAAGAGAGAAGCTACAAATCGGGTCTTAGAAAGAAATTGGTCTTCTTTATCACGCTTCTTGCGGTGGTGACGTATTCCACAAGTGCACTTTTTATTTATTTTATCAAACCTACTTTTGCACCGGATATGAACGAACTTTTATTTACGATCATGACGCTGGGAATGGGAGTGTTCTGGTCAGGTGTGCTTGCCTTTATTGCAGCGGGATTCATCGTCAAACCACTACAGCGTTTGGAACAGGTTGCGTTAAAAGCGGCTGAAGGGGACATCGCTGTGGAAGTGGAGGTGCCGAAGTCAGATGATGAAATCCGGTCACTCGCATTGGCCTTCAATCGCATGCTGCATAATTTGCGCGACATGGTGTCGAGTATCGACGAAAATTTCACCAAAACAAATTCGAATGTAATCGAGCTGTCGAAAGCATCGGAATCAGCTTCCACTCAAGCGGATTCCATTTCCAAAACGATCAGCGAAATTTCAGCAGGTGCTGAAAGCTCGGCAGTGGCGATTCAAACGACGGCTGAATCGGTGGAGGATGTGATCCGGATCGCACAGGAAGTACAGAATCACTCTAAATCATCAGAACAAATGTCAAAGCATATGGTGACGGAGCTTCAAGGAAGCAAGGAAGTCATTCATTCCCTGGTAGAAGGCATCACTCGACTTGCAAGAGGAAATGAAGATTCTTTAGACGCCGTTCGCCGATTGGAAGACAATGCGAAAAAAGTGGAACAGATCATTCAATTAGTCGGGGATATCGCGAACCAGACCAATCTTCTCGCATTAAATGCCTCCATTGAAGCGGCACGTGCAGGAGAGCACGGTAAGGGATTTGCAGTTGTCGCCGAGGAAGTTCGCAAACTGGCAGATGAAAGCGGCAAAGCAGTTCAAGGGATCTCGGACCTCATCAAGAACATTCAAACTGAGGTTGGAAATGTGGTTGGACAGATCACGACTCAAGTTGACTCTGCAAATTCTGAAGTGAAAAAAGGAACACAGACAAACGAGATGATCGAAACGATGACGAAGACGATTCATGAAGTAGCGGATGCCGTTCAAAATATATCCGTTCTTGTAGATCAGCAAATGGACAGCATTCAATTGACTTCCCAGCAATCCCAGGAAGTTGCGGCAATTGCAGAGGAAACCTCCGCGGGGGCTCTGGAAGTGTCAGCCTCCACTAAAGAACAAGCGGCTGTGATGGGTGATGTAGAAAAGTTGGCATTGAATCTGAAAGAGCAGGCAGAATCATTGAAGAGTACGATTACGCGTTTTCATTTATAAAAAAGACGGATATGAGGGACGGACCTCATGTCCGTCTTTTTTTGATGACTGGCTTTCGGCTCATTCCCTCAAAAAAGAATCCGAAAAACTTTATATAATTCAGAGTGTGTGGCAAAATAAAACGTATCAAAGGCTATAGGGGAGTGGGATTAATTATGAAAATTGCAATTGCATCTGATCACGGCGGGGTAAATATCCGGGAAGAAATCAAATCTTTATTAGAAGATTTAGGCCTGGAATATGAGGATTTCGGTTGTGAGTGTGGAACATCCGTTGACTATCCGGACTATGCAGTGCCTGTTGCGGAGAAGGTAGCGAGCGGTGAATTCGATCGTGGCATTCTGATTTGTGGAACGGGAATCGGTATGAGCATTTCAGCTAATAAGGTCAAGGGAATCCGTTGCGCCCTTGTACATGACGTGTTCAGTGCGAAAGCAACGCGTGAGCATAATGACAGCAATATGTTAGCCATGGGTGAACGTGTTATTGGTCCTGGACTTGCCCGTGAAATTGCTAAACAATGGCTGGTGACAGAATTTGAAGGTGGCCGACATGCCAACCGTGTAGGGAAAATCACGGCATACGAAGACAAACAATAGGGAGTGGATTTCATGGAAATCGCTCAATTAAAGGAAGAACTGCAAAAGATTCTCCAAGATTTCACCAATCAGGTTCCGATGAAAAAAGGACAAGTGTTTGTTGTGGGCTGTTCAACATCAGAAGTGATGGGGGAGCGGATCGGAACATCAGGAACCATTGAAGTAGCAGAAATGATTTTTGATGTACTTAAAGGATGGGCTGAATCTGTTGGTGTTTCACTGGCTTTTCAATGCTGCGAGCACTTAAATCGTGCCATCGTTTTGGAAAGGGAAGTTGCTGAAAGAAAAGGCCTGGATGAGGTCACGGTCATTCCTGTGCGAAAAGCAGGAGGAGCGATGGCGACCCAAGCGTATCATTCCTTTTTTGATCCCGTCATGGTCGAGCATATTAAAGGCGACGCGGGCATCGACATCGGGGATACCTTCATCGGCATGCACCTGAAACACGTAGCCGTCCCGATCCGGGTATCCCAGAAAAGCCTCGGAGAAGCCCACGTCACACTGGCCAAAACCAGACCAAAACTAATAGGTGGAGTCAGAGCTGTGTACGAATAATATTTTCTACTATAAGGTCCGTCCCTCTGATTTGAGGGACGGACCTTTACTTCGGTGTTGCCTTAAATCCGGGTGTAAATCCCGAACTATAAAGGGGGACGTGGAGAATATGATTATGTTACAAGGCAGCGAGGGACAAAACCGATTGATTGGATAGAAAATCATAAACAATCAGCACATGTTCACCGTCATTGGACAATGATAGTCATAGTGCTACTCTGGGGAGCGTGGAGGGAGAGTGGTGAGGATGTTTGTGAACAACATCACGTGAGGTCCGTCCCTCTACATATGCTCTAAACACGAACATTACGTTTTGACTATAGGTTTTTATTTCGCGTTTTGCTGAATCGTGTTAGAATGAGAGTGAATGAATCAATGAGGCACCTAGAGCAGTTGGGCCTATGAATTAAAGGGGGATATGTATGAGTAAGATTGCCAAGCAAGATCCGGAAATTTATGCAGCGATTCAAGATGAATTAGAGCGTCAACGAACAAAAATCGAGTTAATTGCATCTGAAAACTTTGTCAGTGAAGCGGTTATGGAAGCACAAGGCTCCGTTCTGACAAATAAGTATGCAGAAGGGTACCCAGGTCGTCGCTATTATGGTGGCTGTGAGCATGTGGACGTAGCTGAGAATTTGGCTCGCGATCGTGCGAAGGAACTATTTGGAGCAGAACATGTAAACGTTCAGCCTCACTCAGGAGCACAAGCCAATATGGCAGTCTACTTCACGATCCTCGAACAAGGTGATACAGTTCTTGGAATGAACTTATCTCATGGTGGACATCTGACTCACGGAAGTGCCGTCAACTTCAGTGGAATTCAATATAACTTCGTAGAGTATGGTGTGGACGAAGAGAAGCACCTGATCAATTATGAAGATGTTAGACAAAAAGCGTTAGAGCACAAGCCGAAGCTGATCGTAGCGGGAGCAAGTGCATACCCAAGAGCGATCGATTTCGCTAAATTCCGTGAAATCGCTGATGAAGTAGGAGCCTACCTTATGGTGGATATGGCTCATATCGCTGGTCTAGTAGCAGCCGGTCTTCACCAGAACCCGGTTCCTTATGCAGATTTTGTGACAACAACGACTCACAAAACATTGCGCGGACCTCGTGGCGGTATGATACTTTGCAGAGAAGAGTTTGCAAAGAAAATAGACAAGTCTATTTTCCCTGGAATTCAAGGTGGCCCGCTTATGCACGTGATCTCAGCTAAAGCTGTTGCTTTCGGTGAAGCACTGCAGGATTCTTTCAAAGACTATGCGCAGAACATCATTGACAATGCGAACCGTTTAGGTGAAGGTCTTGTAAAAGAAGGAATCAATCTTGTATCAGGTGGATCTGATAACCATCTATTGCTAATCGACCTGCGTTCATTGGGACTGACTGGTAAAATCGCTGAGAAAGTGCTTGATGAAATCGGAATCACCGTTAATAAAAACACGATTCCATTCGATCCGGAAAGTCCATTCGTAACAAGCGGTGTCCGTATTGGTACAGCAGCTGTTACGTCCAGAGGATTCGGGCTAGAAGATATGGACGAAATTGCTTCTATCATGGCGTTGACACTTAAGAACCATGAAGACGAAGCTAAACTGGAAGAAGCACGCAAACGTGTCATCGACCTGACAAGCAAATTTGAATTATATCCAGAAAGATAATAGATGTTTACCTCTTTACCAGGGACGGACCTGGTGGAGAGGTTTTTTTGATGGGAATTTAATAGAGAAGTAGATTTTAAACATATAGTTGTGGATTTTATGGCGGCTTTGAGTAGAATCCAGCCGTTATTGGCGGTAATCCAGCCGATTATGTAATAATCCGACCGTTTTTTCAGAGAATCCAGCGGCTTTCAATCAAATTCCAGCCGATTCAGGCATTAATCCGGCCGATTAACATAATTAACCAAAACTCTACCGGATTCACTCCAGCTTGCACGTCGCTTCCCCCACCCCTCATCTCAATTCTAACGATTCCATTACACTTCCCATCTCATGTTGCTCTTAAATTGTCTTTTATGTACAATAGTCTGAGGTGTAAAGGAAGTAGACAAACTATTTTTACATAAAATCGAATTTAAAGGAGAGAGTCGAATGGGCAAAGTATATGTATTTGATCATCCGTTAATCCAACACAAATTAACGTTTATTCGTGATAAAGAAACAGGTACGAAGGAATTTCGAGAGCTTGTTGATGAAGTAGCGACATTGATGGCGTTTGAAATCACCCGTGATTTACCGTTAGAGGATATTGATGTTGAAACACCAGTAAGCAACGCAAAGGCCAAGACTCTTGCAGGTAAAAAATTAGGGATTGTTCCTATTCTACGAGCAGGGTTAGGAATGGTCGACGGAATTCTTAAACTGATCCCGGCTGCAAAAGTAGGACATGTTGGTTTATATCGTGACCCGGAGACTCTTAAACCGATTGAATATTACGTAAAGCTTCCAAGCGATGTCGAAGAGCGTGACTTCATCCTGGTCGATCCAATGCTTGCAACAGGAGGATCTGCTGTAGAAGCCATCAACTCATTAAAGAAGCGTGGTGCGGTAAGCATCAAGTTCATGTGTCTCGTTGCTTGTCCTGAAGGGGTAGACGCAATCAAGGAAGCGCACCCTGACGTTGATATCTTCATTGCGGCTCTTGATGAGAAGCTTAATGAAAAAGGCTACATCGTTCCTGGTTTAGGGGACGCAGGAGATCGTTTATACGGTACGAAATAAGAAAGGCAGGGCATAAAATGACGAATCCAATCAAGGTAATGACGATTTTTGGAACAAGACCGGAAGCCATCAAGATGGCGCCCCTCGTTCTGGAATTAAAGAAATACCCGGAAAGTTTCGATACGATTGTAACCGTTACAGCTCAGCACCGTGAAATGTTGGATCAGGTTTTAAATATATTTGATATTACTCCTGATTACGACTTGAATATTATGAAAGATCGCCAGACGTTAATTGATGTAACAACTCGTGGATTAGAAGGACTGGACAAAGTGATGAAGGAAGCGAAGCCTGATATTGTCCTTGTTCATGGTGATACAACGACAACATTTGTTGCCAGTCTGGCAGCGTTCTATAACCAGATTTCAGTAGGGCATGTGGAAGCTGGGTTAAGAACGTGGAATAAATATTCACCGTTCCCGGAGGAAATGAATCGTCAGCTGACTGGTGTAATGGCAGATCTTCATTTTGCTCCTACGGAAAAATCATCCCAAAATCTTCTCAATGAAAGCAAAAAAGAAGAAGGGATTTTCATTACAGGAAATACAGCGATCGATGCGTTGAAAACTACTGTAAAAGATGAGTACCATCACGATGTATTGGAGAAGGTCGGGGACGACAGATTAGTCTTGTTGACTGCTCACCGTCGTGAAAATATTGGACAACCTATGAGAAACATGTTCAGTGCAATTAAGCGATTAGTAGAAGAGCACGATGATATTCAAGTTGTATATCCAGTACACTTAAATCCTGCTGTTCGTGAAGTAGCGGATGAAGTGTTGGGAGATGACAAGCGAATTCACCTGATTGAGCCACTGGATGTGATCGATTTCCATAACTTTGCATCCAGAGCACACCTGATCTTAACGGATTCAGGTGGTGTTCAAGAAGAGGCTCCTTCATTAGGGGTCCCTGTTCTTGTCCTGCGTGATACAACTGAGCGTCCTGAAGGAATTGAAGCAGGAACGCTGAAGCTTGCAGGAAACGAAGAAGAAAACATTTACAAGCTTGCTAAAGAGCTGTTGACTGATTCAGAAGCCCACCACAAGATGTCAAAAGCAACAAATCCATATGGAGATGGACAAGCGTCTTACCGAATCACCCAAGCTATTCGATACCATTTCGGTCACCTGGATGAACGTCCTAAATCCTTCGATCCGAACGAATAAACAAATGACCTCAAGGTCCGTCCCTCGCCAGTTCCAAACTGGCGAGGGACGGACCTTTGTCACGTTAATATATAAGGACTGGAAGTATTTACATTAAATTCAAGGGTTACTCATAAAAAGAATTTTCTATATAATGGAGGGGAATGTGAAGGTAGAATCTATGGATGGGCGAGACCAACCCGCCTCCGCTTTTCTGTAAATGTGTTAAAAATGTGAACAATCTGGAAACGCGTGGATAGGTTGTGAACTTTTTAACTTGAACTCATTGACATAGATAATACCCTATTGTATGCTTACAAAGGGTATCAAATGATAAGGTTTTCACAAGGGTTGAACCCGTATGGAAACGGTTTTTCATCATTTGTACAGTGTGAACGATTTTCCACTAAATCACATGTGTGGAGATGAATAAAATGCGTCAAAATGATCGGCGCCCGTATCAATCGATGGTCTTGTATTCTGCTATTCTTTCCCAGCTTGTTGGTTCTATTTTAATAGGGATCTTCGGCGGGAGATGGTTAGATGGAATATGGAGCACCACACCACTTTTCTTAATTATTGGACTACTCCTTGGGCTCGCAACAGGAATCTACACCATGCTCCGTACAGTCCAACATTTCAATTCGGGAGATTAATGTATGCCAGAACTTCAGCAATTGTTTAACAGGCATCGTAAGTACATATTTTTCCTCCTTTCCCTTTACGTCCTCGGTTGGGGTTTTACTTCCTATCAGTCTATTTTCCTTGGGCTTATTTTGGGGACAGGCATCAGTCTGTTTAGTCACTGGCTGATCATGAGGAGGACCGTGCGATTCGGTGATGCAGTAGAATCTGGTCAAAAGGTTCGATCATTAGGAACCTTCTCAAGGATGGCAGGTGCGGCCTTTGCAGTCATTATTGCAACGGAATACCCTGAGCACTTTCATCTCCTGAGCGTCATTATGGGATTAATGACAATTTACCTTGTCATTATGATAGATTATTTTATTCAGCAGCTTTTAGCTCATAAATAGCGGGGAAGAGAGGTGAATTTCATTGCATCATGAAAATCCTACAGCCGAGTTTCTAGGGTTAACTTTTAACCTGGCAAACGTACTGATGATCACAGTGGCAAGTGCCGTTGTTTTCCTAATCGCCGTTCTGTCAACTCGTAGACTGGCCATGAAACCAACAGGAGTGCAAAACTTTATGGAGTGGGTCATGGACTTTGTCAAAAATATCGTAAAAAGTAATATGGATTGGAAAACAGGTGGTCGTTTCCATCTCCTTGGACTTACTTTACTCATGTACATTTTCGTTTCGAACATGTTAGGGCTTCCGTTCTCGGTAGTCATTGACCACGAATTATGGTGGAAGTCACCAACAGCGGATCCAGTTATCACTATGACCCTGGCAGTTATGGTCGTTGTGTTAACGCACTATTATGCAATCAAGATGAAAGGCTTCGGTGAATACGGTAAAGACTTCTTCAGACCTATGTCGTTCTTATTCCCGCTGAAGATCATTGAAGAATTTGCCAACACACTAACGCTTGGTCTTCGTCTTTACGGTAACATCTACGCTGGGGAAATCCTGCTTACACTACTGGTAGGAAGCCTCGCACATATGGGAGCAGCCGGATTACTGGGTGCCATTATCCCAACGATTGTATGGCAAGCATTCTCAATCTTTGTCGGCGCAATCCAATCATTTATTTTTGTTATGTTAACGATGGTTTATATGGCTCACAAAGTCAGCCTGGACCATTAATATATACCCTGTTCAAAATTGAACAAAACTACTCAAAACATTTTTTCATACATTTAAAGGAGGAAATTCAGAATGGGTCTTTTAGCAGCAGCAATTGCAATCGGTTTAGCAGCACTAGGTGCAGGTATTGGTAACGGTCTTATTGTTTCACGTACGGTAGAAGGTATGGCTCGTCAACCGGAAGCTCGTGGAATGCTTCAAACTACAATGTTCATCGGGGTTGCGTTAGTAGAGGCGATTCCTATCATCGCAGTAGTTATCGCATTCATCGTAATGGGTCAATAATAGCAGTTTAAAGTTCAAGATGGCGAAGATCATTCGATAAGAACCTTCGCCATTCCTTTATGTTTAGTACTTATGAACATGTGACTATGAATGATACGGCAATTGCCGATATTGTACAGCTTTCTTTATGGAAGGCATTGACTCTTGAAGGGAGTGAAACCGCGTGCTTACAAACGCATTTGTCCTTGGAGCTGGTGGCGGCTTTACAGGTGGAGATATCGTATTCCAGCTTGCTATGTTCCTTATCCTTCTTGCGTTATTGAAGAAGTTTGCTTGGGGTCCTTTGATGGGCATCATGCAAGAGCGTGAGAATCACATTGCAGGCGAAATAGAAGCGGCTGAACAAAGCCGTCTAGAAGCAAATAAGAGCTTGGAAGAACAGCGTCAACTTTTAAAAGAGGCTCGTCAAGAAGCGCAAGCGATGATCGAGAACTCTAAAAAGCAAGGCGATGAGCAACGTGAACAAATCATCATTGCCGCTCGTCAGGAGTCTGAGCGCTTGAAAGAATCTGCGAAGCGTGAAATCGAGACGCAGAAAGAACAAGCGATGGCAGCATTACGCGAGCAGGTTGCTTCACTATCTGTTCTGATTGCATCGAAAGTGATTGAAAAAGAACTTTCTGTTCAAGATCAACAGAAGCTGATCAACGATTATATTAAAGAGGCAGGAGAAGAGCGATGAGCTACTCTACAGTCGCAAAACGCTATGCGTTAGCTCTTTTTAGTATTGCCAAAGAACACAATCAATTAGAAGCGATTGAACAAGAGCTTCGTGCAGTGAAATCCGTTTTTATCCAAAATAAAGAATTAAGCATTCTTTTGGAAAATCCGAAGTTTTCGACGGATAAGAAGAAAGACATGTTGAAAGAAGCGTTCTCAAGCGTTTCAGTACCAGTATTGAATACACTGCTTCTTATGACTGATCGTCATCGTGAAGATCAGGTAGTGGGCGTTGTCGATGCATTCATCGAGCTATCTAATGAAGCTAGAGGAATTGCAGAAGCAAAGGTGTACTCCGTACGTGCTTTAACAGAGGATGAGAAGACAGCAATCTCAGCTTCTTTTGCTAAGAAAATTGGTAAACAATCATTAAGAATTGAGAATGTGATAGACGAGAACATACTTGGCGGACTTAAGGTCCGTATCGGCAACCGTATTTATGACGGAACACTTGCTGGCAAGTTGGATCGTCTTGAGCGTGAACTTGTTCGTTAACTTTCGTATAAATGAGGGGTGAAATTCATGAGCATCAAGGCGGAAGAAATCAGCGCGCTGATAAAAAAGCAAATTGAAAACTATCAGTCTGAGATGAAAGTAAGCGATGTAGGTACAGTTATCCAAATCGGTGACGGTATCGCTCGTGCTCATGGCCTCGACAATGTCATGGCTGGAGAGCTTGTTGAATTTTCTAACGGTGTCATGGGTATGGCGCAGAACTTAGAGGAAAACAACGTAGGTATCATCATTCTCGGACCATTTAAAGACATTCGTGAAGGCGATGAGGTTCGTCGTACTGGACGTATCATGGAAGTTCCAGTAGGACAGGAATTAGTAGGTCGTGTTGTAAACTCACTTGGACAACCAGTTGATGGATTAGGTCCAATTGCGACAACGAAAACACGTCCAATTGAAGGTGGAGCACCTGGTGTAATGGATCGTAAATCCGTACACGAGCCACTTCAAACTGGTATCAAAGCGATCGACGCTCTAGTTCCAATCGGTCGTGGTCAACGTGAGTTAATCATCGGAGACCGTCAAACAGGTAAAACATCTGTTGCGATCGATTCGATCTTAAATCAAAAAGATCAAGACATGATCTGTATCTATGTTGCGATCGGACAAAAAGAATCAACTGTACGTAATGCAGTTGAAACGCTTCGTAAGCACGGTGCCCTTGATTACACAATCGTTGTAACGGCATCAGCTGCTTCACCAGCTCCAATGCTATTCTTAGCACCATACGCTGGTATCACAATGGGTGAAGAATTCATGCATAGCGGCAAGCACGTTCTTGTTGTATATGATGATCTTTCTAAGCAAGCATCTGCTTACCGCGAGCTTTCATTATTATTACGTCGTCCTCCAGGCCGTGAAGCATTCCCTGGTGACGTATTCTACTTACACTCTCGTTTACTTGAGCGTGCAGCGAAATTAAGTGATGCAAAAGGTGGAGGTTCCATCACAGCATTACCATTCGTTGAAACACAAGCAGGAGATATCTCCGCTTATATTCCAACAAACGTTATCTCCATCACTGACGGACAGATTTTCTTACAATCTGACCTATTCTTCTCCGGTGTTCGTCCGGCGATCAATGCAGGTCTTTCCGTATCACGTGTTGGTGGATCCGCACAAATCAAAGCGATGAAGAAGGTTTCCGGTACACTGCGTCTAGACTTAGCGGCATACCGTGAACTTGAAGCATTTGCTCAGTTCGGATCAGATCTTGATAAAGCGACACAAGCGAAACTGAACCGTGGAGCCCGTACTGTTGAAGTACTGAAGCAGGATCTTAACAAACCACTTAATGTTGAAAAACAAGTTATGATCTTCTATTCATTAACAAAAGGTCATTTAGATGATATTCCAGTAACAGATATTCGTCGTTTCGAAGGTGAATTCCTAAGCTGGTTAGATCACAACCATACAGAACTGTTAGACCATATCCGCACAACAAAAGGTCTTCCTGAAGACGATGCAATGGTCGCTGCGATCAACGAATTCAAGAAGACATTTGTAAAGTCTGAGTAATTTTATAGGATGTCGGTGTTCATTCTGATGACACCGGCTGATTATTCTATTATTTAGTTGGTTCTAGTGAATATGACTAACATTTTAAAAGGGTGGTGAGAACCAGTGGCATCGTTACGCGACATAAAAACTCGTATTACATCTACGAAGAAAACCAGTCAAATTACGAAAGCAATGGAAATGGTCTCTGCCTCTAAATTGAACCGTGCTGAATCGAATGCGAAAGCCTTCGTCCCATACATGGAGAAAATTCAGGAAGTCGTTGCTTCCATTTCCCTTGGTAGCACAGATGTAACGCATCCGATGCTAGTCTCCCGCCCCGTAAAAAAAACCGGCTACTTGGTCATTACATCTGACCGCGGTTTGGCGGGGGCTTATAACTCGAGCGTCATTCGTGCTGTAAGTAATGCGATTAAAGAGCGTCACAGCTCACAAGATGAATACGCCATTATTGCGTTAGGTCGTATTGGAAGGGACTTCTTCCAAAAACGAGGCGATAATGTAGTGGAAGGTATTGTAGGGCTACCAGATCAACCAAACTTTGCAGACATTAAAGACATTGCCAACAAGGCAGTCAGCATGTTCTCTGATGGTGCTTATGATGAACTTTACATGTACTACAACCACTATGTCAGTGCCATTCAACAAGATGTTACCGAGAAGAAGGTTCTTCCTTTAACGGAGCTTGATTCTTCTTCATCGAACTTAACTTCTTATGAGTTTGAGCCTAATGCTGAAGAAATATTGGAAGTGTTGCTTCCTCAATATGCTGAGAGCTTGATTTACGGAGCGTTACTTGATGGTAAAGCCAGTGAGCACGCGGCCCGTATGACAGCAATGAGAAGCGCAACAGACAATGCGAAAGATATTATTAATAACCTTACACTTTCTTATAACCGTGCGCGTCAAGCAGCGATTACCCAAGAAATCACGGAAATCGTCGGCGGGGCAGCAGCACTCGAATAGAAATGACATTCCGGTTCAGCCGGATTACAACATAGTTTTGTCGTCAAAAGCTAGTTAGGAGGGAAAGAGATGAACAAAGGACACGTTCTTCAAGTAATGGGTCCAGTTGTCGATGTCAAGTTCGCTAATGGCCAACTTCCTGATATCTACAACTCATTAAAGGTCCAAATTGCAGATAGAGCTGAACTTACATTAGAGGTTGCCCTTCACCTAGGTGATGATTCTGTACGTACAATCGCGATGGCTTCCACAGATGGTTTACAACGTGGAGCTGACGTGCTTGATACAGGAGCACCAATCTCTGTACCAGTAGGGGATATCACATTAGGTCGTGTATTCAACGTTCTAGGTGAATCAATCGATTTAGACGAGCCTCTTGCAGCAGGTATCCGTCGTGATCCAATTCATAGACAAGCACCTACATTTGATCAGCTTTCAACAGAAGTTGAGATTCTGGAAACAGGTATTAAAGTAGTAGACTTACTTGCTCCTTACATCAAGGGTGGTAAGATCGGTCTATTCGGTGGTGCCGGTGTTGGTAAAACCGTATTAATCCAGGAGCTTATCAACAACATCGCTCAAGAGCACGGCGGTATCTCTGTATTCGCCGGTGTTGGAGAGCGTACTCGTGAAGGTAATGACCTTTACCACGAGATGAGCGACTCTGGCGTTATCAAGAAAACAGCGATGGTATTCGGACAAATGAACGAGCCGCCAGGTGCGCGTATGCGTGTTGCCTTGACGGGTCTTACAATGGCAGAATACTTCCGTGATGAGCAAGGTCAAGACGTACTTCTGTTCATTGATAACATCTTCCGTTTCACGCAAGCAGGTTCAGAGGTTTCTGCCCTACTAGGCCGTATGCCATCAGCCGTTGGTTACCAGCCGACACTTGCTACTGAAATGGGTCAATTGCAAGAGCGTATCACGTCAACTAACGTAGGTTCTGTAACATCGATCCAAGCGATCTATGTACCTGCCGATGACTACACGGATCCGGCTCCTGCTACAACTTTCGCTCACTTGGATGCAACAACGAACCTTGAGCGTAAGCTTTCTGAGATGGGTATCTATCCTGCGGTAGATCCATTAGCATCGACTTCACGTGCTCTTTCTCCGGAAATTGTAGGAGAAGAACACTACAGCATCGCTCGTAATGTTCAACAAACATTACAGCGTTATAAAGAACTTCAAGATATCATTGCGATCCTTGGTATGGATGAGCTTTCTGATGATGATAAGCTGACGGTACACCGCGCTCGTCGTGTACAATTCTTCTTATCTCAAAACTTCCACGTTGCAGAACAGTTCACTGGACAAAAAGGTTCTTACGTTGAAGTGAAAGACACTGTTAAAGGATTCAAAGATATCCTTGACGGTAAATACGATCACATTCCTGAAGATGCGTTCCGTCTAGTAGGTCCGATTGAGGATGTATTAGCAGCAGCTAAAGAAATGGGCGTAGAGGTATAATTAGGGACCAGGAGGGAAGAAAATGAAGACATTAAAAGTCAATATTGTCACTCCCGATGGCCCAGTGTACGATTCAGAAGTGGAAATGGTGAGCACGAAAGCTCAAAGCGGTGAGCTTGGAATCTTACCTGGACACATTCCGATGGTTGCTCCACTACAAATCGGTGCGGTTCGCCTGAAAAAAGGTGGCAACACTGAGCTTGTAGCTGTCAGTGGCGGATTCTTAGAAGTACGTCCTGAACAAGTGACAATTCTAGCACAGTCTGCTGAAACAGCAGAAGCTATCGATGTACAACGCGCTAAAGAAGCAAAAGGCCGCGCAGAAGACCGCATGCAGGCACAACGCGACGACGTAGACTTCCGTCGTGCCGAACTCGCTCTAAAGCGTGCCATGAACAGAATTAACGTTTCCGAACGTAACTTCTAATACAAACACCAAAACCACCCTTTCCTTGTGGAGGGGTGGTTTTTTTGAATAGAGGGACGGACCTCTGTTGGAAGGTATAGTAACAGGTGCTATATCTACATTGCCCTATTGTAAGTCCTATAGAGAGCTGGTTAAATTTCCTCTACCCAACTCAACTAAAAATTTTGCGAATTCCATATATCGTTACTGAATTATATGGTAAAATGGACTTTGTGCGTCGAATTGATTATTAGGAGTGAGAAGAGTGATAGAAAGCTTTGGCCAGCAGGCCCTTATCAGCATGCTCGTGCATCTATTTGTATTCGGGATCACATTTTGGTCTTTGCAATCCATCCAGTTAGACAAGCTCCTCAAGAAAAATCGAGTCGCTCAAGGGAGACTATTGTATATCCTACTAACGGTCGCAATCGGATCAGCCGTCAGCCGTTTCTTACTGGATTACTACCTGTGGTCTCAAAGCTTGCCTGTTTTCTTTGAATAAGTAGAGCTTCTGACAAAAAATAGGTCTTACTGCATGTTTTCAACGGGGCCTGTTTTAAGTAAGATTAATTTTGTGCTCGTTCCTTTGTGAAAAAGTTTCAATGTGAAACGCTTTCATGTAACAGCCTGCCGACAACTCAATATTTGTAAAAAGATGACGACAATTTTCAAGTATGTTCTTCTCCTATTCGGACAGACTTTTAGGTAAGGGGAGGAATGGAAAATGACTCGGTATCTTTACATTATTTTAATCTTTTTTGTTGGATTAGGTTTTCTTCCTGTTATTAATGGGAACAACACTATCGAAGCCAATCATTTATTGGACATTGAAAAGCTCGACCAAGCCATTGTTCATTCTCAAGGTCGGATAACTGAATGGTCTCTATATGCAAGAGAAAACAAAAAAAGCTTCACGAATAAAGGGTTTGCCAAATATAGTACTACTATGCAAGAAAGATTTTCTGATTTTGAGTGGGTGACGAAGAGATCGGCTGAAGAAGTAATGGTTGTGGGACAACGTCAGACGTCTCACGGGGAAGAAACCATTAAGTTGCAGCATACCCTCACAAACAAGCAGTCCGTTTCGTACAGTATGTATGAGATGCGCGGAAATCAGAAAGCGTTGGGAGAAAAGACGAAGCATTATATCAATACGGAGTTTATCCCAAATATGGAAATCATTTTTACTACTAAACCTATGATTTTCTCTTGTATAAAAGGCGAATTCAATGATAAGCTTGAGAAAGTTTTGTCGAATCAGGCTGTCGAATTAATGTCGAAATTAGACGCAAAAGAACTGGAATCACTTAAAGAACAAGACTTTTATTCCATTTCAGCTTACTCGGAACAAATGTCACGGACTATACCAACAAAAAATGATGATATGAATATACAACTAGGTATACGGAAAAGCGGAATGGGCGCTAAGACAACCTTTGTGATTGGCACACCCATCCTAATTATTGAATATTAATATAGAGAAATTGGACGCGGAGGGGAATACTCTTGGAAAAAATTATCGTCCGCGGCGGTCAGCGTTTAAGCGGTACAGTGCAAGTTGAAGGAGCAAAGAATGCCGTTTTACCAGTCATCGCTGCTACATTATTAGCAAGTGAAGGAAATAGTGTCATTAAAAATGTACCACCACTCTCCGATGTATATACGATTAATGAAGTATTACGTCATTTAAATACAGATGTAGAGTTTAACCATGGTGAAGTCATCGTGAATGCATCAAGAGAGTTGTTTGTAGAAGCACCGTTCGAATATGTTCGAAAAATGCGTGCATCCGTTCTTGTTATGGGATCATTACTTGGACGTACAGGTAAAGCACGTGTTGCGCTTCCTGGTGGATGTGCCATTGGATCAAGACCGATTGACCAACACTTAAAAGGCTTTGAAGCAATGGGAGCAAAAGTGAAGGTAGGAAATGGTTTTATCGAAGCTGAAGTAGACGGAAGACTGAAAGGTGCCAAAGTTTATCTGGACTTCCCAAGCGTTGGGGCAACAGAAAACATTATGATGGCTGCAGTTCTTGCAGAAGGAACAACAATCCTTGAAAACGTCGCAAAAGAGCCTGAAATCGTCGACTTAGCAAACTTCCTGAACAAAATGGGAGGAAGCGTTGTAGGTGCAGGTACTGGAACGATCCGTATCGAAGGTGTAGACCGTCTATACGGTGTCGAGCACAGCATCATTCCAGACCGTATCGAAGCCGGGACTTTCATGGTGGCTGCTGCCATCACTCAAGGTGATGTCCTTGTAAAGGGTGCGATTCCAGAACACTTATCTTCATTAGTTGCCAAGATGGAAGAAATGGGTGTAACGATCATCGATGAAGAAGAAGGTCTTCGTGTCATCGGACCGGAGAAATTAAAATCTGTCGATATCAAAACAATGCCTCATCCTGGTTTCCCAACAGATATGCAATCTCAAATGATGGCATTACTTTTAGCAGCTGACGGCACAAGCGTCATCACTGAAACAGTTTTCGAAAATCGTTTCATGCATGCTGAAGAATTCCGCCGTATGGGAGCAGACATTAAGATTGAAGGCCGCTCTGTAATCATGAACGGACCAACACCTCTTCAAGGAGCAGAAGTAGCTGCAACGGACTTACGTGCAGCAGCAGCTCTATCGATCGCAGGTCTGGTAGCAGATGGTTACACTCGAGTGACAGAATTGAAGCATTTAGATCGTGGATATGTGAACTTCCATCAGAAGCTTGCAGGCCTTGGTGCCGATATCGAGCGTGTGAAAGAAGTGGAAGAAACAGCTGTTTCTGAGCAAGACATGATTAAGGATGCGTAAGTATTAGATAGAAAGGTGAGCTTTTCTTTTATAGAAGAGCTTGCCTTTTTTTGTTTAGATTGAGAGTCGGGCTGGATGCGGGCTAGCTGTAACTCAGTTTATTTTTGGTAAAATAAGTAAAATAGCTGAATTATTGTTGATTTCGGCTGAATTCTTGTCAGGAACGGCTGGATTTTTCGTGTAAATGGCCGGATTTTAATCGAAAACGGCTGGATTTGTGATGGGTAAAGTCAAAATAGGTAGAAAAAGAGCTGAGACGTGTATACTGATGATGAAAATGAGATGGAAAAGTCATTTTTATACAATTCTGACACATTCATTTCAAATTTCAGATTAAAAATGCATCTGATCCTCAACAAACTTCATTACTTATTCCAAGTTCACCAATATCAAACATCTTCCCACGTCAAAATCACTCTTAAAATATTCATAATTGCTTGTCCACTACCATACATATGAAAGAGAGTGGAGAAGTGTGCTAGGACATTCTCCTATTTAATCTTTCATTGGAGGCCGCGAACATGAAGCATTTGAAACCAGTACTGATCATCTTCTCAATCTTTATCAGCATCATTTTTATTGTACCTACTCTTCTCGTGCTCCCATTTTCATCAGAAAAGGAAACGGCAAACTTAGACGAAAAGCTGAAAAACCCGCCATCCGTTGAAGAGCTGGCGAACTCGGTTGAGGTGGCTGTCTATCGCTCCAACCAGGATCTGATCGAGAAACTTCCTTTGGAGCAGTATGTAGTAGGGGTAGTAGCTGGTGAAATGCCTGCAGATTTTGAAAAGGAAGCGTTAAAAGCTCAAGCCCTTGCAGCAAGGACGTATATTGTGAATCAGCTTTTACTTGAGGACTCCTCTGTTCCGAAGGGTGCCGATGTGACAGATACGGTCTCTCATCAGGTATATAAGAATCAGAAGGAGCTTGCTGGCCTCTGGGGTGCCGACTATGACTGGAAGGTCAAGAAAATATCCGAAGCGGTGCTTGAAACGATGGGGCAGGTGCTGACCTATGATGGTAAGCCCATTACGGCAGCATTCTTCTCAACGAGTAATGGATTCACAGAAAACTCAGAGGCTTATTGGCCGAATGAATATCCATATTTAAGAAGTGTCGAAAGCCCTTGGGACTCGGCGTCACCTAGATTCGAAGATCAAAAGGTTATCCCGATCAAAGAGTTTGAGCAGAAGCTGGGCGTAACCCTGCCAAAGGATGGCTCGGTAGGAACGATCACATCAAGAACAGAAGGCAAAAGGGTAGCGAGTGTTGAAATAAACGGCAAAGGGTTCTCCGGCCGTGAGATAAGAGAGAAGTTAGAACTGAGATCCTCGGATTTCACCTGGTAC
Source organism: Rossellomorea aquimaris (assembly GCF_035590735.1). Lineage (NCBI taxonomy): Bacteria > Bacillati > Bacillota > Bacilli > Caryophanales > Bacillaceae > Rossellomorea > Rossellomorea aquimaris. The sequence goes on along the minus strand of NZ_CP141595.1, from coordinate 4,301,829 downwards.
CTGAAGGATGATCATATCGTCATCGCCACTAAAGGATATGGTCACGGAGTCGGTATGAGCCAATACGGAGCAAACGGAATGGCGAAGGAAGGCAAGGATTATCAAGACATCGTCACTCATTACTATAAAGATGTCAAAATAACAGAGTCAGATAAACTGCTGCAGAAAGTAACAGCACAAAGATAATAAAAAGGATTGAGTCTATAAGGTCAAGGTGACCAGACTCAATCCTTTTTTAAATAGGCTTCAAACTTCTTCATCTTTCTCGTTAAAGCATGATCAGGGTTTTTAAAATACGTCCGGTTCACAATCCAAAAAAGGACAGTGACCCCGATCAGATCCTTGGCTGCGTCAATCATCGTTGCCGACCGATACGGAACAAAGGATTGATGAATTTCATCTACAAAACCATAAAAGATCGCAACTAACGCAACGGTAAAATTCAAAGTGAATCGAAGCTTTCCGTGTGCCAACAGAGCAACAACAAATAATCCATATAAAATACCGAATTCGATTAAATGAAGAGATTCTTTAATAAAACGATCCAACTGATTATCAGGAAAACGAATGACGGCATCATCCGGATTACTCGACATAATCCAAATAAGTATCATATAGAGAAAAGGCGCAGCTGTCAGCACATACGTAAGTGACTTCTTCATATGCAGCTCGTCCTTTCTGTTTTTTATATTGTATCATGCAGGACATTGATTTCGTTATCATAAATCCAGAATTACAGACTTGCTATATCAGATCTTTAGATTGTCATTTTTAATAGGTCTTGTGAAAAAACCGATTCCAAGAAAGGTGATTCTCGCTGCAGGTGCTCGACTCCTGCGGGAATAGCGGGAAAGTTGAGACCCCACAGGGCAAAAGCCCGAGGAGGCTCAACTCACGCCCCGCGGAAAGCGAGCGCCTGTAGCGGAAATCAACCACTCCTGTCTCTGTGAAAATACCAAAAGCGCGTCATAAAAAGAAATATTTCATCTTATTTTTAAAATCATACATATTTTCCATCCCTTTGTCGAAAGATAAGAATTAAAAAAATTTTTTGGTAATGTGTATATATTTTCTGAATTCTGTTCAGAATGATTGCTGAGGTGATGAAAATGAGAGAGGAAGAAAAGAAACAACCTTCTCAAAACTTTTTGAAAAGACGTTGGGCATACCCAGCAATCTATTTAGCAAGTGCAGCAATCATTATCACGGGGATTCTGTGGTACCAGGCAGGAAATGATGTAAACGAGAAAGCCAAGGATTACAGCTATGATGGAGTTCCTACTGATAATGAGTTCAACCAGCCTGCAGAAGAAGTCAATCGTTCATTGGAAAACTTTGTAATGCCTGTTGCGAGCCCTGAGGACACAGTCATCGAAAAACAATTCTACGATACTGAAGCATCAGCGGAAGAACAGGAAGCTGCCCTAGTCGTTTATGGTAACATGTATTATCCGAACCAAGGAGTCGACATCTCTAAAGATGGACAAGAATTTGATGTTCTGGCTGCCATGAGCGGTACAGTCACAAAGGTTCAAGAAGATTCCCTACTCGGAAACACGATTGAAATCGAGCACAGCAAAGGAATCGTTACTCGTTATCAATCAGTGAAAGACTTTGAAGTCGCGGTTGGAGATGTAGTAGATCAAGGACAAGCTATCGCTAAAGCAGGTAAGAGCTTATTCAATGAAGAAGCTGGTGTTCACGTACACTTTGAAATTCGTAAAGCAAATGTAGCAGTGAATCCACTGGAGTACTTCAATAAGTCCCTTGCAACACTTCAAGAAGCGCAATTAGAAGACAAGAAGGTTTCAGGTGAACAGCCGGATGCTGAAGCTGCACAGGAAAACGCAGCTGAAGATCAAGCTAGCGAAGACAAAGCCACTGAAGATAAAGCAACAGAAGAAAACGGTGCTGACGATGCAGCTGAAGAAAAGCCGGAAGCTGAGCAAAAGCCGAAACAAGAAAATGCTGATCAAAAAGACGACGCAGCCGATAATGGCTCTGACGTAAAAGACGAAGAATAATCATATAGATGAAAAAAGCTGACCTGTGATTTTCGGTCAGCTTTTTTGTTTTCAGATCTATTCCAATCATCGCGTCACACATATAAAAAATTTCCTCGGAAATTCGACAAAGGGGTTGTTTTACTGGAAAAGTATTTCCACACCATTCCATCCTAATAATGCAATCACATTTTTCAATATCTTTATTTTAAAAAAATGATTTGTTTAAAAAGAGAAAAATCAAATGCAGGGTTGTCGTTTTTTCTTTATTGACCAGGCTTTTTCCAAAAAAGATAATGAGGGCATGAATAAAATTTCAGAATATTTAATCTTTATTAATGGGAGGTCATGTGATTAAGGAGACGCTTACAAAACAAGGAGGTGAAACGTTGCTTTACTTCATCGCGATTTTACTCATAACAGGGGGAAGCATATTTCTTGCACTGAGAAAGAAACGGGCTTTCTTCTTAACCATTCCATTCTTGTCTTTATTCATTTACTTTATTTTTCAAATTGCCATGGTCCCTATTCCGTTTTTTGAGACCGTGAAATTTATTTTCAGTTTAAAATAATGAGCTTGAAAAGGGGTTACATATATGAAGAAGATCGATAGAGCAAAAGCGGATCAGTATTTTAAAGAAAAAAACCGTTATATGGCACTATATTTAGTGATTTGGCTCGTCTCTTCCTTTGGGGTCGTGCTGTTTGCTGAAAGCCTGTCAACGATCACCCTCAATGGCTTTCCGTTTCACTACTTCATGGGTGCCCAGGGGTCGATTGTCATATTCATCATCTTACTCTACGTAAATGCGAAGGTGAGCGATGGAATAGATAAAAAGTATGGAATCGATGAAAGTAAAAATGAACAGATCAGTTACGGAAAAACACTGGATCATTAAACGGCTTCAACCAAATATAGAGCATAGCAGGGGGAAACGATAAATGGATACTCAGTTTTTAGTATCGACGTCGATTATTCTGTTGACGTTTGCGTTATATATCGGAATTGCTGTTTATAACAAAGCGAAAGCGACATCGGACTTCTATGTAGCAGGCCGGGGCGTGCCGCCGATCTTCAATGGGATGGCAATCGGGGCCGACTGGATGAGCGCGGCATCATTCATTGGACTGGCTGGTACCGTCATGATCCTCGGGTATGATGGACTTGCCTACATCATGGGGTGGACGGGAGGATATTTGCTGTTAACCTTCTTACTTGCTCCACAGCTCAGGAAATATGGGCGTTATACGGTACCGGAATTCATCGGGGACCGCTATAACAGCCACACGGCCCGGGTCATTGCCGCCATCTGTACGATCATCATCAGTTTCACGTATAGCATCGGTCAGCTATCGGGTTCAGGGGTCGTTATCGGCCGGTTGTTCGAAATCGATGCCAAAGTAGGTACGATGATCGGGGTAGTCCTCATCGCCTTCTACGCAGCTTTCGGTGGGATGAAGGGAATCACGTGGACGCAGGTAGCTCAGTATGTTGTTCTTATTATCGCTTATTTAATTCCTGTTATTTTTATGTCCTTACAAATTACCGGAAACCCCGCACCCTGGCTTTCCTATGGGGAACTGGTAGGGAAGATCGGGGAGCTCGATCGTGAGCTTGGGGTCTCGGAGTATTTTGCTCCTTTTACAAACGGTACGAAGTGGCAGTTCATGGCTCTCATGTTTACGTTGATGGCAGGGACCGCGGGCCTTCCACACGTAATCGTTCGATTCTATACGGTTTCTACGATGAAGGCGGCTCGCTGGTCAGGAGCATGGGCACTTCTATTCATCGGACTTCTCTACTTATCAGCACCTGCATATGCAGCATTTTCCCGATTTATTTTAATGACAAAGGTAGCGGGCAGCCAAATCAGTGACTTGCCTTCCTGGACGAAATCCTGGGTCGATACAGGGAAATTACAGGTCGCAGACGCAAATGGAGATGGAATCCTCCAGTGGAAGGAAATCATCATTTCCAACGATATCGTGGTCATGGCCACACCGGAGATTGCGAATTTAGGCGTATTCGTTATCGGTCTCGTTGCGGCTGGTGCCATGGCAGCGGCGTTATCGACGGCAGGCGGATTGATGATCGCGATATCCTCCTCCTTTGCTCATGATATTTACTATCGTGTATTCAAGCCGAATGCAACAGAGAAGAATCGTCTGGCAGTTGCCCGTTGGTCGATCGTCATCGCGACGGTACTTGCCGGGATTGTGGCACTCAATCCTCCAGGGGTTATCACCCAGATCGTCGCCTGGGCATTCGCACTGGCGTCCGGAACGTTCTTCCCGGCTCTCTTACTCGGGGTATGGTGGAAACGCTCCAATGCCCAAGGGGTTATTGCAGGGATGCTCGTAGGGTTAGGTGTAACCCTTACGTATATCTTCCTGGCAAGATCGGGCGTTACCCTTTTCGGCATCATTGATACCGGAGCTGGTGTATTTGGGGCAACGGCAGCAACAATTGCCAATATCGTCGTGTCACTTATGACGAAAGCACCTTCTCAAAAGATTCAAGAAGAGGTAATGGATCTCCGTTACCCGGAACAAATGACATTCAAAGACGGAGAAGTTTGGGTGAATGACGATGTCGACTTCAAAGCCTGACGGATCATTTCAAGAAGCTGTACTCCTTCATCCCTTCTTCAAGGGGATGGAGCGGAGTACGGCTCTTTCCCTTTTTACTGAGTGTAAGCGGCTTGAGGCGGGAAAGCTTTCTACCATTCTTAAAAGCTTTGAACATCGTCTCGGACTCTATCTTGTTGTGAAGGGGGAAGTTGAAGTTGTTGTGACAAAGGAAAAAGAAGAGATTCTCGAGATCATTTCGAAGGACGGGATTGTCGGTTTATCGAGTCTGTACTCTGTACTGAAAACAGATGTGGAGGATAGCGTGTATTCCTCGGTTGAGGTCAAGGCGAAGGAGGACTGCATGCTATGCCTCGTCCCATATACTAGTTTGCAAAACTATTGGGATGAACCTTATTTGAAAAATTTTTTATTGGAAGAAACATCTAGACGACTTCAGGATGTTTATTATTCCTTGTCGCAGCAAGTGGGAGTGGCGCACGGGCTTGAGGAGCGGACGACGATTCTGAAGCGTGTGAGTGATGTCATGACGAATTCAGTCGTAACTGTCAGGAGTGATGATTCCCTGGAGGATGCAGCTCGAGCTATGGGAGAAAAACGGGTCAGCTCTGTCATCATACTGGAAAACAATCGCATCGCAGGAATCCTGACAGAAAGAGACCTCGTCTCCAGATGCCTTGCAAGGTCCGTCCCTCTCACCAAACAGGTAAAAGAGGCCATGACCCCCAACCCAACCGTCATCACCCGTGATGCCTACCTGTACGAAGCCCTCGCTGCCATGATCGATTACTCCATCAAACACCTGCCCGTTGTCGGGAGCAAGCAGAGGGACGGACCTATCGGCATTATCACCCTGCACGATGTAATGAAAGCGAATCATATAGGGGCACTGACGAGTGCAAGGAAGCTGGAGAACAAGGATTTTCCCCTGGAAAAGGTTAAACCCATGGCAGAGTCGATGCTCACGAGCCTTTGGGAAGCACAGGCTCCTGTGTTTCACATACTCGATTTCATGACAGGGCTATTCGATCGTATTTATCAGCGGATCTTAAGGCAGGTTGAGGAAGAATTGCTTCAGGAAGGACGGGATAGACCTTGCTTGTATGCATTTTATGTTATGGGTTCAGCAGGTAGGAAAGAGCAGTTTATGCTGACCGATCAAGATCATTTCCTGGTTTATGAAAACCAAAGTAAAGAAGCGGTGGAATATTTCTGTGATTTTGCTGAAAGAGTCGTTGGTGAATTAGAAAAGGCAGGGCTGCGTCTTTGTGAAGGAGGAATGATGGCGAATCAGAGAGTGTGGACAGGGAGTGTGGGTTCCTGGCAGGAAAGATTGAGAGAATGGTCGGTCCATTCGTCAGAAGAAATCCTATTAAAGGTACAAAACTTCTTTTCATATCGTTTTTTATCTGGGGATGAAGGACTTCATTCCACATTTGAAGACGCGATAAAAAATCAGCTCCGCAGCTCAAAAATATTATTTGTACGGCTGGCTCAAGTGGAAAAAGCCAAGCCGGTGCCTATCCTTCACTCATCCATTCGTTCGATATTAGGCATGGACCGAAAAACAGTTTCCATTAAAAAAGACATTCTGTTTCCTTTTCATCATGCACTGCAGATATTGAACGCTGCTCATGGTAATACTTCGGGATCGACCAAAGAGAAAATAAAATTTTTAACAAAAAAGCAATCTATATCCGAGAATTTTTCAGAAGAATTATCTGAAGCATTCCAGGAATTAATGAAGCTCAATATAGAGTTAAAGCGGAAGAATCAAGGAGATAAGGTGCACCTCTCCTCACTCTCCACCCGTAAAAAAGAAAGTCTATACAGGAGTGTGAAAACGATTCGTGAATTTCAACAAATGATGCTGTCTCATTACTCATTAACGTAGAGGGGATGTGAAGATTTTCATTTTTTCAAAGAAAAAGATTGAATGTCCGCTCCACTATGACTCAGTCCCTTTAAGCACTAAAATTGAAGACCTTACGTTTGTAGTCTTTGATACAGAGACGACAGGTTTTCGCGTCGGAGCGGAGGATCGGCTGCTGGAAATCGGGGCGGTTAAAGTAAAAGGGTTTGAGGTAAAGGAAAACCTCACATTTCAGACATTTTCCAATCCTCATCGACTCATTTCTCAGGAAATAATCCAGCTGACGGGAATTCAGTCAAAAGATGTCGAACAAGCGCCGGAAGCAAGGGATGCCATCCATGATTTCTTCGCTTTTTTAGAAGGAAATACCGTAAATAGTCTGGTTGGGCACTACGTAAGCTTTGATGAACTCGTGCTGAAGAGTGAACTGAAGCGGGCCGGACTTCATCTACAGATGGCACCGAGCCTGGACACGCTTAATCTAATCGGATTTCTTTCGCCATCATATGATATGAGAGACCTCGAGCGTTATGCCCAGCTGTTCGGGACAAGGTTGTACCCGAGACATCGGGCATTGAACGATGCACTTATGACGGCTTATTTGTTTGTAGAATTATTGGAGCTGTTAAGAGATCGGAGGGTGGAGACCTGGGGGGAATTGGTTCGGGTCAGTCAGGGTAACGGGTGAAGGGTGACGCCTATAGGATACATTCACATGGACGATTGCCCTCTGAAAACCATGTGAATGTCCGTCCCTAAGAGTGATTTTTCAGAAAATTAACCTCAAACCTTGTCCTTATTGTGCTTTTTGTGCATATATGTGGGCACAAGCTAATAAAATGATACAAACCTATCAAAATAGAGAGTGTTTGAGGTGAGGAATCGTCATTATACCATTGATCTTCAGCTGAATATTTGATTATATGTTGAAACATCAGGAAGCTGCCGTGAATTAAATAAGGCTTTCTGCCGCTTGCACATGGGTCTTTATGCGCAAACGGTCTATACTATTTCATTGATGCGAAAACGAGTCTCATTTCACACTTCTCACATCCAATTTAGGGAGGTCGAGTGGTGTGCACGATTACATCAAAGAGAGAACAATCAAGATTGGTAAGTATATCGTGGAGACGAAAAAAACTGTTCGTGTAATTGCGAAGGAGTTTGGCGTGTCCAAAAGTACTGTCCATAAAGATCTAACAGAACGACTGCCAGAAATTAATCCAGAACTCGCAAATGAAGTCAAAATAATACTTGATTATCATAAATCTATCCGGCATCTACGAGGTGGAGAAGCGACGAAGCAGAAATACAAAAAAGAAGAGCTCCACAGCTAACCAAAATACGCCAAGCCCCAGAAAAATGGGTCATGCTTGGTGTGTTTTTGTTTTATGGTGGTATGAAGCGAAGCGATTTTGCCTGTTGAATTTTTGTCTTTTTTTAACAGTTAAATATATTGAAAATCTTCCTAAGTTGAACAGTCTAATAATGACAGTATTTTAACAGGGAAAAAGAAAACATATACTGAACCAGGTGAAAAGCCACCCCACCCATCATCCAACTTCACCAAACCTTAACACCCCTGTAACATCCCCATCCAATCTTCCTATACTTTTCCAATTAAATAACAAAATCAATACATTTTTTTGACAAATAATAGCTCCCTTCGACATATTTATGGTAAAATAATTAATTAGGTGAAAGTTTTGACTTAACGTTTTTACGTAATGACATTAAGGTGAAACCATAGATGAAATATGATGAAGAATTTGTAAAAGAAGAAGGGAGAAACACAAGATGTTCGCGAAAGATATTGGGATTGATCTTGGTACGGCTAATGTTTTAATTCATGTTAAAGGAAAAGGGATTGTCTTGAATGAGCCATCGGTTGTGGCTTTGGACAAGAATACAGGTAAGGTATTAGCGGTTGGAGAGGAAGCGCGTCGCATGGTTGGGCGTACTCCTGGAAACATTGTGGCGACTCGTCCGTTAAAAGACGGGGTCATTGCTGACTTTGATGTAACAGAAGCAATGCTGAAGCATTTTATTAATAAATTGAATGTAAAAGGGTTTCTTTCTAAACCAAGAATCTTGATTTGCTGCCCAACGAACATCACGAGTGTCGAGCAAAAGGCAATCAGGGAAGCGGCAGAAAAGAGCGGTGGGAAGAAGATTTATTTAGAAGAAGAGCCTAAAGTCGCTGCAATCGGTGCAGGGATGGATATTTTTAATCCTACAGGAAACATGGTTGTGGACATCGGTGGAGGAACAACGGATGTTGCGGTTCTTTCCATGGGTGATATCGTGACGAGTCAGTCAATCAAGATGGCCGGGGATAAGTTTGACCATGAAATTCTGAACTATATTAAAAAAGAGTACAAGCTTCTGATCGGGGAGCGTACAGCGGAAGATATCAAGGTGAACATCGGGACGGTATTCTCAGAGACATTAGATGAAGATCGAAAAGAAATGAGCATCCGTGGCCGTGACATGGTGTCCGGTCTTCCACGCACGATTACCGTGACATCAACGGAAATCGAAGGGGCCCTTCGTGAATCAGTGGCCGTGATCGTACAGGCTGCTAAGAATGTTCTTGAAAAGACTCCACCTGAATTATCAGCGGATATCATTGACCGCGGAGTTATTTTAACTGGAGGGGGAGCACTTCTTCACGGAATGGACACCCTTCTTGCAGAAGAACTGAAAGTACCGGTTCTCATTGCTGAAAACCCGATGGATTGTGTAGCGATTGGAACAGGATTGATGCTTGAGAATATCGATAAAATTTCCAGAAGAAGCATTATATAAATTTCTTTTATAAAAATATTGCACCATTCATCCGATATAAAAACGGCAAAGTTATGAGGTGAAAATATGTTTCGCGGATTTTATACAGTAGCATCAGGAATGCTTTCTCAGCAACGGAAGACTGAAATGTTGACGAATAATATGTCGAATGCGAATACCCCGGGTTATAAAGCGGACCAGGCATCGATGCGGGCATTCCCGGAAATGCTCATGGAGCGGATGGATTCCACGTCGATTCCGACAGAGAACAAACTATCCCTTCCGTTCAATCAAAAAGTGGGAGCCCTGAATACGGGCGTGTATATGCAGGAAACAATCCCTTCATTTTTACAGGGTGATCTGCAGGAGACCGGAAGAAGCCTGGACATTGCACTCTTGGACGTGTCGATGCCTGCCAATGAAGAAACGGGATCAACGGGATCGATTTTTCTGGCGGTGGAAGGTGCGGATGGAAATCGACGCTATACACGAAATGGGAACCTGACTGTGAACGGAAACGGATTTCTCACGACGAACAGTGGTTTTTATATTCTGGATGAAAATGGCGAGCGTATTCAATTAGATAGTGACCAGTTCACTGTTGGGGAAAAAGGGCAGATACTTGTTGATGAAAATGTCGAGGCTACTCTGGGTGTGGGCTATTCAGATAATCCCAACCGACTTGTAAAACAGGGAGACGGACTATTTGCAACAGAAGGAAATGTGCCTCTTCCTGATGCCTATGAACAAGCCAATGTTTCTTTTACCACCAAGCAGGGTTTCCTGGAAAGGTCCAATGTCGATGCATCCCGAACAATGACGGATATGTTATCGGCGTACAGAGCCTTTGAAGCGAATCAGAAAGTACTCCAGGCATATGACCGAAGTATGGAAAAAGCAGCCAACGAAATCGGTCGTGTCAACTGATAGTTAAAGATTGTAAATGAATTTCGGCACTGAATACCTTATAATAGGGGTGAACACGTCATGAATCGAACGATGATTACAGCAACCAACACATTAGGTCAATTGCAGAAACAAATGGACATGATCGGTCATAATCTGTCGAATGCAGATACAAATGGATACAAGCGCCGGGAAGCGACATTCTCAGAGTTACTTGTGCAACAGGTGAACAATCAGCGTGTGGAAGAGTTTGAAACAGGCAGACTTACCCCTCTTGGAGTACGGGAAGGCAGTGGCGCAAAGCTTTCACAATCTCAACTGATCCTGAACCAGGGTTCTTTGAAATCAACGGGTCGCTCGCTGGATTTTGCTTTAACCAGTGGGGGACAGTTCTTTAAAGTCCTTGCTCAAGATGAAAACTCAAGTGCCGTACGCTATACGAGAGACGGAGCATTCTTTGTCAGTCCAACCGGGAATGGGGAAGCAATGCTCGTGAACGGAAGCGGATTACCGGTCCTGGATGAGAACGATAACTATATAACATTTTCAGAAGATGCGTCTTCTTTCCAGCTAGGGGATAATGGAATCCTGACGGTTAAAGGTGCAGGCGGTGTAGAAGAGCAATTCAACCTGGGGATTGTCACGGTTGAAAAGTCTCAATTCTTACAGCAGTTTGGCGGTAATCTGTTAGGTTTTGCAGAGAACCTGGACGAACTCGGGGTTACGGAAGATGAAGTCGTAACGAATGTCGTTGGAGGAGCACGGACTGATATTTCAATGGTCCAGAACTCGTTAGAGGGATCGAACGTTGATATCAGCAAAGAAATGACGGACATGCTGAATGTCCAACGATCATACCAATTTCAGTCCCGCTCGATCTCCCTTGCAGATCAAATGATGGGCCTTGTAAATGGGATACGCTAAAAGGAGTTAAATGCTATGAGTGAAAAAGAGCTACTACAAGAAGAAAAAACGACAAGAGAATCAGTAAAAACAGAAAAGAAAGCCAAGCAAAAGGACGAAACCAAGCCTGCGCGCTGGGTACGTGTCCGCATGCTGCCAATCTGGCTCAGAATCCTTCTGTTCATCCTCCTTCTTGCAGGAAGTCTCCTTCTCGGTGCCGTCATTGGCTTCGCAGGCATCGGAGACGGCAAAGCAGCCGACGTCTTCAAAGCAGAAACCTGGCAGCATATCATTGATATAGTTATGAAGAAATAACTTCTTGAGAAATTTGTTGAGGGACGGACCTCGAACTATTTAGCTTTTGGGCAATGAACCCTGTTATAACGGGGTTTCGTTGTGGATGGAGCTTTGTATTCGAGGTCCGTCCCTCTTTTCGAAAGCAGAAAGCCTGCCAGCCCGTCATCATTAAAGATAAACAAAGTCAACGAAGGATTGCTCTCTTAGTATTGGGGCGATCCTTTTTCAATGGATTTAGAGAGGGACGGACCTCGAGTTTGTGCTCTTTTGGACAACAAACCTTGATATAACAGGGTTTACATAGGAAAGTAAGTTGTTTTCGAGGTCCGTCCCTCTCCTGTTGCTATTCCAACCACAATTTCTGTACAATAAGGTGTACATACATATTGGTAGGAGGAATTTTGAATGCTTGATATTAATGAGATTAAAGAGATCATTCCCCATCGTTATCCGTTTTTGTTGGTGGATCGGATCCTTGAGGTGGAGGAAGGTAAGAAAGCGGTTGGGATTAAGAATGTGACGGCGAATGAGGAGTTTTTCAATGGGCATTTCCCTGATTATCCTGTAATGCCTGGTGTATTGATTGTGGAGGCACTTGCTCAGGTCGGTGCTGTTGCTATGCTGAAAGTGGAAGATAACCGCGGGCGGTTGGCTTTCTTCACTGGTATTGATAAGTGTCGTTTCAAGCGTCAGGTAAAGCCGGGGGACCAGCTGAGACTTGAAGTCGAAATGATCCGTTTTAAAGGACCGATCGGTAAAGGAAAAGGCGTTGCGACGGTTGATGGAGAAGTCGCTTGTGAATTAGAAATGATGTTCGCTTTAGGGGATAAACAATAAAAATGAGCAAACTGGGCTTGTTGTGATTCGTTCACTTCAGGCCCAGTTTTTTTGATTGAACCCTTCACATGCTCAAAATCAAATTCCCCAAAAATTTTCACACAAAATGCAAGTAAATTCATTTTCAGGGAATGCTAACGAAAGACCAAAGTAACGGTCTTACATTAACTAACATACACGTTAGAAAGGAGTAATACATCATGAGCAAAAAATTACTTTCAATTCTTGGTGGATCAGCACTTGCTGCCATGCTTCTTGTAGGATGTAACGCGGACCAGGAGCCACCTCCGGAAGACGAGGCACCGACAGAAGAAGAAATGCCTGAAGATGATGGCATGAACGAAGATAACGGGGACATGGGTGAAGAAAATCTCCCTGAGACAGAGGACAAAAACGAGCAAGGCGACAAAGATGCAGCGAAGGATAATAACACACCTGAAGAAGACGCTGTAGAAGATGATATGGATATGCAGGATCAGGATAATAAGGACGAGTAATAACAGAGCGCAGAGGCAAGTAGCTTCTGCGCTTTAATTTATTTTTCGAGCATTTATGATATAACGCTCATCTGTGCTTGAAAGATATTCGAATGGATAGCAGGTGGAAAGGGTGAGGATTTCTTCAGGAGTGGTTGGTTCAAGGACTGATAGATTACTCTCATCCACAATGAACGTTTCATAAATCTCATATTCGTGGACCCCAGTTTTCAGTTGTACAGTTAATATATCTCCTTTTTGAAGTTCCCCCATTTTCTTAAATACGGTATCCCGATGTCCTGCTAGAAAGATCCGATTTTTTTCACCAGGTAGTGCGGTAGTAGAGTAGTGGCCAACTCCTTTTTCTAATTCATCTTCATTGGTCCCTGATAAAATGGGAACTTCACGCTTTAATTTAGGGATGTCTAAAATTCCTATAACATCACCTACTTCAAAATCATTTTTCATTTTTATTGAATCAAGACTATCTGAGTTTTCTTGATGATTTTTCAGAATCATACTTTTTGCCTTTTTTATGGATTCTGACTGAGCCTCTTCGTGCTTTATTAATTCAGAAATAGCGAATATGGAACAACCTAATCCTGAGAAAAGAAGTATAGATCCAAGCACCAATAGTAATTTATTCATTGTTATACCTTTTCTTTTTAAAATGTATAAAAGAAAGGAATTCGTGAAAGTCCTCCTTGGTCAAACCCTGTTTAATAGCTTTTTCAAGAAGTTCAATCCACTCTTCTCCAAGCATACCCCCTTTTTGTGGGGAAGAGATAATATTTTCTAAAGATGTATCCAAGGTAAGGGCAATTTTCATTAAAACTTTAATAGAAGGATTTTTCTGGAGTCCCCTTTCTATGGAGCTGATGTAAGACTTAGAAACATTAGATAGAAATGATAGTTCGTTAATTGTTAATCCTTTCTGCTCACGCAGATACTTTATTCGCTGACCTACCATGAGTATTACTCCCTTTATAATCATTTTATTCATTATATAGAACATTTTATGTTTTATAAAATACAAAATAGTTAATAAATTAAAGCAATTAAAAGGAAATGAACGATAAATGTTTCTTATAGTAGCAAATTGGATGTTTTTAATGATTTTCAATCAAACGCAAGATTCTTATAATGAATTATATAGTTCTTTAAAAAGAACGATATTTGTTATCACACTCTAACTTTATGTATACTACAACACCTTCTTAACAACTATGGTACCAAGAGCTGAATTTACCCAATCGACTTTGTACGATTTACTAGTTTGAAAATGATCCTTACACCTATAGGATTACAAGCTATTTACCTAAACATACTCATAGGAAAAGAGAGATGAAATGAGGTGATGTCATGTATAAAAAAATATGTACACGCTGTACAAGACCATCCTTTAGTAGTATTGAGACTGGTTCTTGGATATGCCCGAGCTGCGGGTTTGATATATCTAATCAGACATTCTATAATCCTAGCAATTACCAAAATATCAATGAAAAAGTCCTGCCACTTAGAAAAAAGATAGAAAGCTATAAACGTAGCATGTATTCTTAGTCATTCGACATATTCTATTCAAATCATCTATGATGTTCTAATAAAGTTACTGTTATTAGTTTTAGTATGTCAGAATTTAGGTTATTTTGTAGGAAAAAAGTGTAAATTAAATTGACAGAATTGACAAAAAACAACATACGAACAGGATATTTATTAGTATAATCTAATTAGTTCGAATGGAAGAGTCAGATAAAGGCAAACTTATTGAAAGATAAGGACGCAAAGTCACAGATCTAAGGTTACAAAATATGCATACCTTCGTGACCATAGCTAATATAATATATTGAAATTTAATCGATAAGAAGGTGTGTATATTTGAGGACTACGATGGCTGGATTGCCTGAAATACATACATGTATTTTGGGAGGGTATTATATTGACAAATCGTGAACTTGATCTTGAATGGATGGAACTAATTAAACAAGCTTTAGAAGCCGGAATATCTAAAACAGAAATTAGAGAATTTCTGCAGAACCAGTCCCAGGAAGTGAAAACCGAGTAATAAGTGATTTAAATATAAATAAAGTCTTGCGAATCCATCGCAAGACTTTATTTATTGCCTAATTTCCATTTATTAAATTCAATGAACTCACGGAATTGTTCTTTGGTAATTCCGGAATCCATTGCCTCTTCTGCGATCTTGATCCACTCGTGATCAATAGTAGTGTCATCGACTTGATCATGTAATAATGCATCCATTGGAATGCCTAAAGCTACTGAAATTTTCTCAAGAAATTGAATGGACGGATTTTTTTGAAGGTTACGCTCTATAGAACTTAAATATGATTTGGCGACACCGGCTTTTTCAGCCAGTTCTGTCATGGACATTCGTTTTTCTTTGCGATATTTCTTTACTCTTTCTCCAATCATTGAGCACACCTACCTAAGTACTTCGTTATAAAAAGAACTATTAATGAAAATAAATGAAAAATAACTTGTAAATTAATTATAGCAAACAGCTAACTCGTGCTCTATATAAAGTTTACATAATTTCGTACAATTAAACGCTAGGTTTTGATGATACAGGAATCCTTGGCTTCGATACCATTTTCTCGCGAAACTCACGGATTAATTCTTCCCCCGAATATCCTTTTTGCACCAAGTCATCAAGGAGTATTTCGGCATATTCATTCCTCTGTTTCTTCAATTTCCCCTCAAACATAATACTGATATGCTCATCCATCTCTTTAATACAACGGATAGAAGTCATGAAAGCAGCAGGATCATTGGCTTTATGGGAAATCACGACCTGAATTTCCAAATCTCCCTTACGTTGCTGAGCCTTCTGAAAGAACTCAATATATTCATTCGACAAGTACGTTTCGACAAGCCACGTACTCTGCCCATCCTCTTTATTGATAATCAGACCGTCCACTATCTCAAAGTCACGCAGTTCATCTTTCTCCACTACTTGCAGTGAAATAACTTTAAAGGTTTTCATGAACGAACATCTCCCATTTAAAGGTTTTATAAAATTATATCATAGTAGGAATTGTTTCCCTAACAAATTCCTCGAGGAAAAAAAGGACGAAAGATGCAATTTTGTGATTTTGACCCTGATTTTGATCAAAAACCGGGAAATCTCACTAGGCGAATTTCCGGAATTCAAGCCATTTTCGCCTCGAATTTCGGAAATTCACGATTTTACAAGGTGTGATAGAAGATTGTAAGATGAAAACAGCTTAAGAGAAAGGAGGAAAGAATTCAATTGATCAACCAAGTGACCCTCGTTGGAAGGCTGACCAAAGATCCTGAAGTACGAAAAACATTGGAAGGGAAATCAATACTTAACGCTACGATAGCTGTGAATCGTAACTACAAGAATCAAAAAGGCCAAATTGATACAGATTTTGTACTCTGCACCATATGGAACCGGGCTGCAGACAATATGGAGAAATATTGCCGAAAGGGATCTGTCGTTGGAGTGACCGGTCGCATACAAACCCGCTATTATGATAATGATCAAGGAAAACGTACGTATGTAACCGAAGTCGTCGCGGAAAATGTCCGATTTATGGACAGCAGGCGGGAAACCGCGGAAGCCCCCGAGCCGGGCAAGAAAGAGCTAATTGAATTACCGTTTTAATATTTTATTAAGGGAGATGGAGTTGTGGCCACACTGCAAGATCTTGAACAAAGAATCGACAGAATGGAAAAATTAACAGAAGACCTCATCAAAAAAGTAGCAAGAGCGAACGTCGAAAATTTCTATTTATCTCAACGGGTGACAGCCCTTGAACAAGGATATGAATACCAGAACCCAGTCTTGAAAACCTCGTCATAAATAAAAACCCCACCCAGAATTCTTTCCATACGAACTATCCAACCAACCTAATAAGCAGTTGTCTCAAATTCCAATGGTCATCGCAACATACCTCAAACATACCTCATTAGAAATATACATGTGTAGCAGTGAGTAACGTAAGCGGTAATTCCCCTTATTGTCTTCATATAGAGTCGGTTTCCTATTGGGGAGCCGGCGTTTTTTTATGGGTAAAAGAGCAAATGTATTAGATAATTGCCCGAGGTCAATGATAATGATTCCGGTTGTTCACATTTTGGGACGAGTTTTGTGGAAAGTGGCACAACAAAAGGAAGATGCAGATTAAACGCAATCATTTTTACAATTATATTTGTAAAAAATCCATCCTAAGCCTAATTTGTCCAAACCCTTTTGAAATAACTCCAATAGTCATTATTTAAACGTCAGCTAAGCCAATTTCACAACACACCTACAAAAAAACCTCTTTCCCACAAAAGGAAAGAGGTCAAATTCAACTATTCCAACACCAACAAAGATTCCAAATCTTGATCCGATAATTCCGTAACCCACTGATCACTGCGGATGATCTCATCGTTCAATGCCTGCTTTTTCATCAGCATGGCATCTATTTTTTCCTCAAGGGTACCTGATGAGACCAGCTTATGGACATGAACGAATCGCTGTTGTCCGATTCGATAAGCACGGTCGGTTGCCTGGTTTTCGACTGCCGGGTTCCACCAGCGATCGTAGTGGACGACGTGGTTGGCTGCGGTCAGGTTCAATCCGGTTCCGCCGGCTTTCAGTGACAATAGGAAGACTGGGAATTCGCCATTTTGGAATTTCTCCACCAGCTCATCCCGTTTTCCTTTTGCCATGCTTCCGTTCAGGAATGGGACATCGACGTTGAATTCTTCTTTCATCACTTCCTGGATCATTTCACCCATTGAAATATATTGAGTGAAGATCAGGCATGCTTCGCCAGACTCCAGGGCGGTTTCCACGATGTCTTTCAGCTTCTGCATTTTTTCAGAGCGGGAGAGGATCGATTTTGGATCTGGTTCTTTTAAATAGAGAGCAGGGTGGTTACATAGCTGCTTCAACTGGTTGAGCATTTGCAGGATTAATCCTTTGCGCTCAAATCCACTCAATGTTTCAATTTTAGCGAGAGTGTCTTTCACCAGCTGCTCATACAGTGCCGCCTGTTCAGTGGTCAGGTGACAATATTCTTTCTGCTCCAGTTTTTCTGGCAGATTCAATTCCACTTCGGGATCTTTTTTCGTACGACGCAATAGGAAAGGCTTGATTTTTGCCTGAAGCTCTTTGACTTTTTCTTCAGATTCATCCTTTTCAATCGGAGCAATATAGTTTTTCTGATACTGTGTGAAACCACCGAGGTAACCGTGGTTCAGGAAATCAAAGATAGACCACAACTCGGATAATCGATTCTCCATCGGTGTCCCGGTAAGCGCAATATGGTGCTTACCGCTGAGTTTGCGGATGGCACGTGATTGCTTCGTATTGGCATTCTTGATATTTTGCGCCTCATCAAGGGAGATGGAAGACCAAACCACTTCCGATAACTCGTCAAAATCAATATGGGACAAGCCGTAAGAGGTAAGAACCACATCTACGCCTTTGATCTCCGCGGCAAATTGTTCTCCTTTTGCACGTGTCGGTCCATAATGAAGGTGAACCTTTAGGTCCGGAGCAAATTTCTCCAACTCACGCTGCCAGTTTCCGAGAACGGAGGTAGGGGCAACGATCAGGGAGGGCGTCGTCGGTTTCTCGGTTTCCTTCACATGCTGCAGGTACGTGATCAGTTGCACTGTTTTTCCGAGTCCCATGTCGTCTGCTAGACAAGCGCCAAAGCCGAATTTACGCAAAAATAGCATCCAGCTCATACCCAGCTGCTGATAAGGACGAAGCTCGCCGATAAACGTGTCAGGTGTTTCCGTTAAAGGAATCGATGACACATTTGTCAGCTGATGAATCATTTTTTTCATAGATCGATTGAGTTCCAGCTGGATCTTGGCATATTTATAAGGATCATGGTCGTCGTCATCCGGCTCCAGATCCGTTTCATCAGAATCGCGGGGAACAAGCTCCTGCTCAAGCATATCCTGGATCGAAATCCCTTCCTGCTTCGCTTTCGTCATCATCTGCTGAATCCTTCTAATCATAGCGGGATCAAGCTTCATCCACTGACCGCGGATCTTCACTAACCGGCGCTGATTATCGACGAGTTGATTAAAATCATCCTCTGACAGATTGACACCGTTCATGGATAATCGCCAGTCGAAATCAAGCATGGCATTCAATCCTACGAAGGAAGGACGATAGCTTGTGTCCGTGTTCTTTAGTTTCGCTTTCACCAACACCTGAGCATCCTTCATCGCTTCCCACCAGGATGGCAGGAGGATTTCAATGTCCAAGTCGATGAGTTTCTCACTTAATACGGATAGGAAATCCCAGGCATCGTGCTCACCAAGAGCCGTGCGGAGGGAACCATCCACGTCACGGAGGATCGGCATCATCTTCATCCAGCGTTCCTGTTCTTCGGATACATCAGGCAGATGCTTTTTCCAGGAAGCAGGGACTGTGTCTTCAGCCAGTGAAAGGACGCGATTCGTTTTCTTGCGGTCTCTTAAAATCGTTTCCAGCTCCCAGGACTCATCCTCATCAAGAGGCTCAGAAATCCTCAGACCGATCGAAAACGGAAGTTCCTCATCCTCGCCGGCAATCCATTCACTCCAGCGTTTCTCATCAAAATACGCATCCAGCTCCTCAGACGTCAGCGTACTTTCCTTCAGCTTCTGGATCCTCTTCATCGCACTCGATCCACCAGAAGCCATCGCCTCATTCAACGCACCCTGAAACCAATTTTCGGTGAGGTTTTTGAGGGACGGACCTCCATCAGGAAGCTCTTCTTCCCAGAACTCATCGTTAAAATTCGACCAGACTTCCTCGGGTATATGAAACTGCAACCCTTTTTCCTGCCATTCCTCGAAGCGGGGGAGCCAGCGACCGGCTTCCACCGATTCGTAGATCACAGGGGCTATCGCAATGCACGCCTGCCCGGTCTCGTCCCAGTCCCAATCGATCATGCTGCTGAAATGCTCACCGGCAAGTAATGTGAGAAGCTGCCACTGAGTCACTGCAATCCCGTTTGTGGAATCCTCAAGGAGTGTCCCGTAGTAACTTTCTTCATGCCAAAGAAACAGCTGACCTTTCCATTCTTTTGGAGGCAGAAGTTCTCCTTCGTCGTTTTCCGCAGTGATGAAGAAACGGTCTTCATATTCAGTTGTGTTGACGTTGATTTTTACGGAAGACAGTTTAAGCATCGATTAACTTACCCTTTCTGCACTCTTCTTGGAACGCACGTAATCGCTTGTATTTATCTAAAATATAGATGAGATACACATCCCATTTATCGGTTTTCTTCGTTTTTTTATAGATCGTACGAATCTTTTTCATATAACGGACGGCCAGCTTGTAGCTGTCACGATTCTTCTGATCGATCGCTTCCATGACCCCGGCGTAATAGATCGGAAGGGCAAGCTCTGGCGCTTCCTTCGTCACATCGCGGAGGCCCATGCCTTCCATCTCCTGAATGCTGTAGCTCATGTATTTTTGCAGCTCGACCCATTCACGATAAGCCTTCGCGCTAATGAGATACTCATTATACGAGAAGAAGCTGTACGGAAGCATGGATAGAAGAAGTTCATTCACAAGGGAGCTGTCCTTTTCCATTAGCCAATCCATGGGCAGAATCCTCACAAACCATCGCACGAACCGGGTCGCTTCATAATAATCGAGGGTCTCCAGGTGATCCGGCATCCTCGATAAGATATTGCGGACTAGGAAGAAGCCGACTTCGTAACGCTTACCGACGAAAAATTTGCGCAGCCAGAATTCACTGAAAGGGACCAGCTCGGTACCCAGTTCATCCACCACTTCACTCGCCTTGTTCAGGTCTTCGAGGAGTAAATATTGATGGAGGATGGCGACGTTGAAAAAAGTGGAGTCCTGCGGGCTATTTTCTTCTAAACGCGCAACCTCTTCACGGCGCCACGACTTCTGTTTGAACAAGTAATACCATAGGAAACGGTACACTTCGGCTTTCATCATCGTACTATTTTCTGTGGAATCACTCATTTCAATCGTCTGCTTTTTCAAAAAGGCAATGAATGGATCGAAGCTGAAAGGCATGGCATGAATCGACAGTTTTTCTACGGCGTCTTCCATTTCCCCTAACAGAAAATCATACATGCTGTATTGCTCTCGGCTCAGCTCTACATTCCTTTTTTGTAAATAAAGGTCGATGTGAATCGATAAATAAAAGGTCGCAAACAGCTGATAAAGAGGCTTCCATTCCCGTTCGAATGGAGCTTCCTTCATAAAGCGTTTTGTTATATTTTGAACGAGGACATCCATCAAATAGGGCTGTCTTTCAAGTAACTCCAAGTCTTCCTGCTTCAGAAGAGAGTCAAAGAACTGCCACCATTCCTCAGGCGTGTTTCCCCGCGATTTCCGTTCTTTCAATAGATCACTGGCTTTACGGAGAGCTCCCGTGCTGCTGTGTTTATTCAATAAATCATCCAAAGACTGTGTTTCCTGACTTGAAGGCTTAGACTGACTCCGCCAATTCTGGATCCACTCACTGACCCGTCCAACTTTGTTATATAGCATAAAAAAGGTCGCCATTTGATGCCGGCACCAACTACCTTGAGGACATGAGCACTTGCTTAAAAGGGGGAACGAAAAATTCAACTCAAGGGTCACAGGCGTCACATCCTGCACCTCGGCCGTCACTTCTTCATCACGGACCTTAACGTTCGAAACCAGATTCTGACGGAACAAAAGAAGGCCCTTGGAAACGACATTCTTGCTCTCATCCTGATTCGGGTCCAATTCACCCTGTATCGACTGACTCATGGGAAGTAACCTATCCTTCAACTCCTGAATACGAATCGACATCAACCAACCTCTCCAATCTATAAAATCGCATTCTTTTATTATAACGCAAAAGGAGGTGGAAAAGGAACATGGGACGGGGGAAGTGGTGGAAGGGGGTGAGATGAGGCTGGGGGAGTTTGTCGAATGATGTAGTGAGCGGTATGGTTCGTTGGATGGTAGAGTGGGATTGGGACGCTTGGGACTTGGTAGGGCAAAGTCGATAATATATGGTTCGAACTCGATAATAAAATCCTCAAAGTCGATAATATATGGTTCGAACTCGATAATAAAATCCTCAAAGTCGATAATAAAATTTGAAACTGATTAAAAAATCTACAAAAAGTTGCCTGGTACCGGTCGATGAAGGTGGACTTGAAAATAAATCCCGAAAGTTGAAAATAAATAAACCAGCTCCCAGTCCCAATCCCGCCTTATCCCTCCACATGCACATAAAAAGTCTCCCCATCATACACATTCACACTCTTCAACCCCACCATTTCACCATTTTTCAAGTAGAAATCCTTATTTTCAGGAAAACGAAGCTCTTCATCCCCACGCTTCACCACCATCACAGGATTTTTCGAGGTCCGTCCCTCGATCTTCACGTTAAAACCTCTTTCACGATAAAATTCCGCTCCATCCACATACCAGGAGGCAAATTCGCCGGAAGTTAATGAAAATCCCAGATACTTGGAAATCACTTTGGGTATATCGGTATTTTCAATAAGACCCCCGGGCTTCCCGGGACCGTATGCATATAAGAAGACATCCTCACCGGTGTGTCCATGAGTTGTAAAGCCAAGATTAGCCCGCTTAGCCATCAGCTTCACCATTTCATCCTCCAAGTCCTCCACTTTTTTAGAGGCATCTTCCATTGCGCAGAATTCATTCTTACTCAGATTCCCCAACCCATAGTTTGAAAGAACCTCTTTTAAATTTGATCGATCCTCCTTGAGTTGGGAAATAGCGCCTTTAATGGTAAGCTCAGCATTACGCAATGGCTCCACAAACTTCTCAACTGGCTGATTTTTATAATCCCCGTTTGTCCCTTGATTCCCAAGGGTGAGGCCGCTATTCCCGTGGTCGGTCACGGCGATCACCATCGTATTGCCATCTTCACGAGCGAATGCCAAAGCCTCTCCCACGGCGTCATCAAAGCTCAATACCTCACTGATCATTCCGACTGGATCATTTTTATGAGCAGCCCAATCCACCTTGCTGCCTTCGACCATCAAGAAGAATCCCTTCTCACTTTGAGAAAGGCGCTGGATGGCCGCACGAGTCATATCCGCAAGTGAAGGTTCATCAGGGTTTAACGTCTTCCTGTCCATTTCATAGGCAATGTCCTCTTCAGCAAACGCACCCCATAATTTAGAAGAGCCTTTTCTTTTTAGAAGTCCGTCCCTCGTCAAAACCAAATCATAGCCCTCTGAGCCGATGACCTCCACGAGATTTTCTCCGTCCTCGCGACTGACTTCTTTCGTTTTAAGCATGCCATCGTCGTTTTTTACGTGGTCTTTTGATTTCGGTTTCAACCAGGCGGAACCTCCACCTAAGATAACGTCGAGCCCCTGGTACACCTGTTGTTCGCCGATGTCTCCAAATTCATCTCGGTTCAGAACATGGGCTGTGAACGCAGCCGGAGTGGCATGCTGGACAGGTGAGGTAGCTACGATGCCGGTCTTGTAGCCTGACAACTTGGCACCTTCAAGTACGGTCAAAACAGGGCGTCCATCCGGGTTCATTCCTATGTAATCAGCTTTCGTCTTCATACCGGTGGCCATGGCCGACCCGGCTGCAGCGGAATCGGTGATCGCTGACTGGGCAGAATACGTCCGGACGCCGCCGACCAAAATCTT
Source organism: Rossellomorea aquimaris (assembly GCF_035590735.1). Classification (NCBI taxonomy): domain Bacteria; kingdom Bacillati; phylum Bacillota; class Bacilli; order Caryophanales; family Bacillaceae; genus Rossellomorea; species Rossellomorea aquimaris. Next base: position 4,278,520 of record NZ_CP141595.1, on the reverse strand, counting down.
ATCCAATTGAAGGTCCGTCCCTCGGTACCAACGCGACAATGTTACGATGTCGGAGTTGGTGCCGTCCATGATCATGAGGATGACGTTTTTCTTGGGTGGGTTTGGGGCGGCAAATAGGCAGGAGGAGGGGAGGGAGAAGGCCAGGAGGGAGAGGAGGATGGTTAGGATGATGAGGCGTTTTAGTGTATTCATGGTGGGTGAGTGCTCCTTTTCGTTAGTGTTTGACAATAGTATTTGTTGAATGAGGGGGAGTATGTATAGTGACCTTCATATCTGAGTAAAAAATAAATCTTTTAACATGAAAAAAATGGTAAAAAAATGTGGATATTTTACTCGAATTATTGGAGATGCAGGTGAAAAGATGAGAAATATAGGATCTTATATGTTGCTTCTAGCCGTCTTAGTACTTATTGGTTGTGAACATACTAGTGAACAGGACGCCCCATCAGTGAAGAACTATGTGGAGGAGCGGTTCGGCACTGAATTCAAGGTGGAAGCAAAAAGATTAGTGGATGATACCCCAACTGGTGCCTTATGGACAGTTAAGGATTGGCGGTATGAAATTATTGCACTGAAAGACCCAAATTTGAGGTTCTCCATTATAGGTGTCCCTGATGAAGCGAATAGCGATGAGGTCACTGTTAGCTATCTCGAGTGCTACTACGAACCACAGCTACGAGAATTTTTCAAACAAGAAATAGAAGAAATAACAAATGGCGAAACTATCCAAACAGTTCATATGTCCATATACCAGACTGATTTGAAAGAATTCCCCAGTCTTCGATATGCTGAATTAATGCCTTTAGAGAACTACCTGAAATCCAATGATGAACCCCCTTTTGAAATAAATATTGAGCTATTAAGGAGTATTCCTCGTCATCAATTTAGCGTAAATTCAAAGTATGTTTACGCTAAAAAGTTAGCAGATCATCTATACTCTCGCAATATAAATGAATCCATTATGAAGAAAATGGCTTTTAGAACATATTACATAGAGCCCAAGAACTTTACTGAAAAGGAAAAATCCGTTTTCCTGGAATCCATCATTCCGGATTACTATAAAGGTGAAGATAATATTCCTGCTGAAAGTGAAGACAAGTATTACGAAAAAGATTATGTAGGTATGAAAGATTACTTAGAGTCCATTGAAACAAAAAATGGAGAGATTCATTAACGTCATAAAAGCACTGACTATTGTCAGTGCTTTTATGAATATATTATTAATTTCATAAAAAAACCAGCTCCCCGAAAAGAGCCGGCCATCTATTATTTTCGCTCCAAAATCCCCAACAACAAATTCTCCAAAATCGTCGGACGATCGAATTTCTTCAAGTCTCTCAATTTAATCTTGTCCCAATCAAGGGCAGTAATGAAAGTAGCCCCTTTTTGTAGAGCAGGGATTTCATCAGGATATACAATATAGTATTCGCCTGCCTTTACACCGGATTTGATCTGCTGCTGGCCATTTACCTGCAGGCCAGTTTCAACTTTACGCTTCTCGACTGTGCCTTTTTCAGTTAGAATCCAAATATATTTTGAATCTCCATTTTTTTCAATGGCTGTTACTGGCACAACCCATGCGCCTTTAACCTCTTCTGTAATGATGGATAAGAATACATGGTGGCCAGGTAGAAGTTCATTTTTTGTATCCTGGAGTTTCACCTCTACAGGATACATGCTGTCGGTTTGGATGTGTGGGTCGTTTTTAGGCAAGGTAGCCACCTTGGTTACGATTCCCTTTTGGGTCTTTTTCTCAACATCGGATTGGACCGTTGCGTTCATATTTTCTTCGACAGTCACGATTTCTTTTTCCGTCAGATCAGTCGTTACAATGGTAGACTGTGATGAGATTGTGATTAATGGATTCTCTATCGCATGTGAAAGATCCTTGATCGTTCCTTCCACACTGCTTTGAACCGTCAAAGTTGTTTCATACGATTCGATATCCGAAATTTGACGCTCGAGATTATCGATTTGACTTTCTAAGCGGTCGATTTCCAGTTCTTTAGCGGCAATTTCTTTTTTGAGATCAAATTCAGATTGAAGGGCGCTTGCGTCAATCGGAATTTCTTTTTCGTCGGTTGAACTGGAAGGAAGGGAAGATTCCAAGCGTTTCAAATCTGAAATGTTGTCTTCGATACTATCAATCTCGTCTTCTAATTGATCAACCTCGGATTCAAGAACGCTCTTTTGCTGAGTTTGATCAGTTACTTCGTATTCATAGAGAGGTGTCCCGGATTTAATCTGGTCCCCTTCTTTAATGAGGAACTTTTTAAATGAACCGAATTCGTCGTTGAAATAGAGGTAGTTTTCCTCTTCAGAAGCGACAACCCCTGCTTTAGGGAGTTCTTTTGCCAAGTCTTGTTTAGACACAGGGTCCCATTCTGCTACGCGGACTTCCCGGTCTATTTTACTGTTCGCCTTTTCAATAAGATATGTATTGGCGCCTATAAAAAGGAGCGATACAGTAAGGGTGCTATAGAAAATTGTACGTTTGCTCATAATGTTCACAGCCTTTTGATAGTTAGAGTAGAGTTGAAATACTTAAATAGGCCAATAAGGCATTTAGAGACCAGATGAAAAGGTTTGTAAGAAGGATCACCAACCAGATAATCCAATTTTTCTGGCCGGTTAATCGCTTGATTCCTTTATATTGAATGAAAAACACCCATGCTTTGAAAAGAGTGAAGCTTCCCATTAAATAGATGACATATGTTTTGGATGTAACGTACTGTGTTATTACCCCTAGCGATAGTGGGGAAGAGTACCATTCAAGTGAGAAAAAAAGCGATAACGGTATATAGGAAAGCTGTTCAAGTAGTAAAACCAGCAAAACTACGCCTTGTGTCATAACAAGTTTTCGATATTCGCCTTCATCAGAAATGGTCCAAAATATGAGTGAACAGAAGAAGAGGACGATTGCTGCGTAAAGCAGTCCACCAAGAAGCCTACCTAAGAAAAATAAGAACTTTTCTAATTCATAAGTGACTGGTGAGAGAGTAGTAATTTCTTTTGAAAGAGGATCCATACCGATCCCGAAAGACGAAATGAGACCAAAGACAATAATAGACACCCATAGGAGATGAAAAACCTTTTTTCTATATCCCATTACATCTTCCATGTCTTTGAGTTGATAAAAGAAGAATGATGGATTGATTAAACCTCTGAAAAGTCTGACTTCTTTATGCATAAAGTATAGTCCCCCAACTAGAATAGATTCCATCTCCTATTCTATCGGAATTTATCGAACTTTTCCATAAATTGTAGAATGACATTTGAACTAAAAAAAAAGCGTCTATTGGAGACGCTTTTAAATTTGGTACGTGAGAAGTGTCGTACCTGCTATGAGAATGATCGTAAATAAAAATATCCCTGCATACATCCACTTTTTCTTTGTTTTCTTTCTAATATACATTTCTTCTGGAGTCAAAAACGACAATTACAATCCCTCCTGGTTTGGTAGCTGGCTGGCATGGTTAGCCCCTATAGCTTTGCGTCATCACCTTTCGATGATTTTGCCATTATTTCAAAACCTTACTTTTATTCTATCGACAAATTACTACAAAACGTAATAGGTAATTACTCCTTATTTAATGGAAATTTTTTTAAATTAGTCTACCAATCAATGTATTTTTTTGGTATTATAACTAGTAAATGATGTTTGAAATTTCGTCTAATAGTGTATTAAAGTGATAGAAACTGTTTAATATTGTAGGAGGTTGTCTTTTTTGAAAGGAAACGTCAGTAAGGAACAATATGTTCTCTCTGTAATCCAGAAAGCTTATGACATGGGGCAACAGGGCGACATGGATACAGATAAAATGATCGATTGGCTAAAACAAGAATTACAAACTGGATATGCATTAAATCAAAGTCGAAAAGCGCTGTAGAATCCTTATTGGGAATCTCAGCGCTTTTTGTTTTTTTTATTGAGGGACGGACCTCTAATGACTGAACAATAAAGTTAAAATACGGATTTCCTCACATTTTGAATTTTACTGACACTCCTTGAGGTCCGTCCCTAAAATCACGACTCACTACCCATCTTTCATCGTTTGGTAAAGGTGATTGACCTGGGAGATGAGTTTTTCTTTGCGTTTTTCTGTGAAATAGGTGAGGGAGGATAGGGTACGTTTGAATTGAGTAATCTTGCAGGATCTTCAGGATTTCCCTATTTTCTTCAAGATAAAGGTTTTAAAAGATATCAACGGAAAATTACACAATATGAAATATGATGATTATTGATACAGACATTTTGGAAAAGGTATACAAAATTACATTAAAACGTATTAAAATGTAAATATAATTGTAATTTTGTCGAATTGGGGGTAAAGGTGGAAGATAGAATGGGAGTTCAAAACAAAGGGAAAAAGATTAGCGTTATAGGAGACACGAATAGCAGTTTAAAGGGAAAGGTCAAATGGATACCTTTGAGGTCAGAGTCAAAGCTGGTATGCAGTACTAAAAATAACGGCAAACAGCTTGTGATCTACTATTCTCAAAACAGCTTTACCAGCGAGGGAACGAACAGAAAAGATTACTTATTAATAGATAGAATAGAAGAATAAAGATGAGGGACGGACCTCCAAAGTAAAACTTGAAGCAAATCAGCCTGATTTAACGACTTTTGTGAATTTCCAGAGGTCCGTCCCTCAAAAAAAGAGGATTTTGTGGAGTTGTGTCGAATAGGTAATGGTACGAAATTTAGTTCAAATCAAGAGAAGGAGTGATGTTATGGTTCGAACGCCTCGGGATTGGTGTCCGGGAGCCACTTATCATGTGACGGCGAGAGGGAATCGGAAACAAGACTTGTTTCATGACATTGAAGACCGAAAGAAGTATTTATCCTACCTCCAGGAAACGAAAGACAAGTATCCTTTTACTATCCACGCTTACTGTTTGATGTCCAACCACATTCATCTTCTAATCGAAACCCACGACGTTCCACTTGACCAGATCTTCAGAATTCTTCATACCCGTTATGCAATTTATTTAAATAAAAAATATGATTATGTCGGTCATGTCTTTCAAGGAAGATATGGTTCAACTAAAATTGACACCCCCGCCTATTTCATTAAGGTCAGCAGATATATTCATCAAAATCCTGTCAAAGCCAAACTCACCGTCGTTCCCGAGTACTATCCTTGGAGCAGCTATCCCTCATATGTTCATTCCATCGACAATCCGCTTCTCTCAAAGGAGAGGACACTGGCATATTTTCCAGATTCAGAAGTGAAGCTTTATAAAGAATATGTAGATAAAGAAGAAGAGAGGGAAGACGCAAACGAGGATTTTGCCGAAAATACAAATAAAGTTGTAAAAAAATAATATATTTTTGTAAAAATTTAAAGGAAATTAGATGTTTATGTCGAAATTCATGTTCGTAGGACCAAATCCCTATATCGAGGAGGAGAAAGAATGAAAAAAGACTTTATATTGGTGTTTGAGGATTTTCACGTTTCAAAGAGGAAAATCACGACATCCAAAAAGCATTTAGTTGTGTTCCAAGGGCAACATTATTACAACAAGCTCGTTGTCGTGAATCGACCCCCGGGGTTCTCCCACGCATTGGAAAGCATCATGTACTCTGATAAGATACTCGAAACCTATGGATTTTCGACTTTGTTTGCGGTTCCGATTGACAAAGAGCATTCCATCCCGTTTAAGTTTGTCCGTATAGGTGACAGGGAGGCTAGGGATTGTAAAATTGTGCTGGAAAAAAGGAATGGCATGGATCAGTTAAATATCAAACCTTTGTATACGATGGATGGTCCAATTTCACATGAGGATAAACATGACATATTATCCTATCTCAGCATGAAAAATGATGAAGGCACGGTCACCTATCTTATGAACAACCCCCAAGTGTTCAAAGGAAAAGGTAAAAAACAAGAAGAGTAAAGGAGGAATGAGGCGAACCTAAATTGAATAGGTACGTCTTTTTTAAGCTCTTTTCGAATGTGAGGGACGGACCTCCAACCGTTTCGGTTTAAACTAGGGAACACCTCCTACCCTTGCCTGAGAACATCTCCAAAACCCTTTACCACACTACCAAACTACCTCTCTAAGTTTCTAAAATCACCACTTTTTTCGTTGACCTCTTACCGGTCAGACCATACAATATAAGTAGTTATTAGTATTTTTAGAATTTTCACGTAAGGTGCGAATGCCACTTGGATAAGACAGAACATACTCGTATCGGAAAGAATGCCATGCTTCTTCTCCTCGTAGATAAAGAGGAAGAAGAATGGAATCGTCATTTCAATGAACTGAATTGGAGTTACTGCACCGGGAAAATCGGCTCCATGGACAGTCAGAAAATCGTGGCTGCCATTGAAACAGCAGCGAAGCGGAGTGACCTCGTCCGGGAAGATCTGTACCGGGAAATGCATGCCTTATATCACGCCATCATGGAGGCATTAACGGGTGTGACCCGCGGCCATACGCAATTAGGTGAGGTCCTGCGCACGGTGGGATTGCGCTTCTCGGTTGTTAGAGGCACTCCATATAAGAGTGAAGAAGAAGGCGAGTGGATCGCGGTTGCTTTATACGGGACGATTGGTGCGCCCATTAAGGGGCGGGAGCACGAGACAATCGGACTTGGAATTAATCATATTTAAATAATTTAGAGCCTAGAGATATTAGTTGAAAGGAGGCTCGACCAACGGCAGAAGTCTGTCTTTGGTCGAGCCTCTTTTTGTGTGGAATTTTGGGGTCAATATGATTCTTTAGGGAGTGGACAATGCAGGTTTGGAGGTCCGTCCCAGAGTGGTTTAAAGCGTTAAAGAACGAAACAACAAAAATAGCGGTTTAGAGGGGTTTGGCCAGAGTGGGGTTGTGAAGATGCAGCTTATGGAGGTCCGTCCCTAAAAATATAGAAGAGGTGATTGTAATGGTGGAGTTGACGGGTTGTGGTTTGACGTTGGATGAGGCGAAGAGGGTTATTTATGGGAAGGAGCAGGTGGAGCTTTCGCCGGTTAGTATGGAGCGGGTGCGGAAGAGTCGTGAGGCGGTTGAGCGGATTGTGAAAGAGAAGCGTGTGGTGTATGGGATCAACACGGGCTTTGGGAAGTTCAGTGATGTGTTGATTGATGCGGAGGATGTCGAGGAGCTTCAGCTTAACCTGATTCATTCTCATGCTTGTGGAGTGGGGGATCCATTCCCTGAGACGGTTTCCCGAGCGATGCTTCTGCTCAGAGCTAATGCGTTACTAAAAGGATATTCAGGAGTGCGACCAGTCATCGTCGAGCGTCTCACTGAATTCCTCAACAAGGGGATTCATCCTGTCATCCCACAGCAAGGGTCATTGGGAGCGAGCGGAGACTTAGCACCACTTTCTCACTTGGCACTTGCTTTAATGGGAGAAGGGGAAGTCCACTATCAAGGAGAGGTACATCAAACCCTTCCTGTCCTTTCAAAAGAAAATATCTTCCCTATCCAGCTTCAGGCAAAAGAAGGATTGGCACTCATCAACGGGACGCAAGCGATGACGGCAATGGGAGTCATCGGATACCTTGAAGCAGAGGAACTTGCCTTCCAAAGCGAGATGATTGCCAGTCTGACCTTAGAGGGACTTAGAGGAATCATGGATGCCTTCGACGAAGATATTCATTTAGTAAGAGGTTATCCTCAGCAGGTCGCAACGGCAAAAAGAATCCGGGATTACCTGGTAGACAGCAAGCTGACAACGAAGCAAGGAGAACTCAGAGTCCAGGACGCCTACTCGTTACGATGCATCCCGCAAGTACACGGAGCATCCTGGCAGGCACTTGACTATGTAAAAGAAAAGCTGGAAATCGAAATGAATGCAGCAACCGATAACCCACTCATTTTCGATGATGGAGAAAAGGTCATTTCAGGCGGGAACTTCCATGGACAGCCAATCGCCTTCGCCATGGATTTCATGAAGATTGCTATAGCTGAGCTTGCCAACATTTCAGAAAGACGGATCGAACGACTCGTGAATCCGCAGCTGAATGATCTGCCACCGTTCCTGAGTCCACAACCAGGACTCCAATCCGGTGCCATGATCATGCAGTACTGTGCAGCATCACTCGTATCCGAGAACAAAACACTCGCCCATCCTGCGAGCGTTGATTCCATCCCGTCATCCGCCAACCAGGAAGACCACGTCAGCATGGGAACCATCGGATCACGACATGCCTACCAAATCCTGCAGAACTCAAGAAGAGTCCTCGCTGTCGAACTCATCTGCAACCTGCAGGCAGCAGAACATCGAGGGACGGACCTCATGGCAAGCAGGACACGCCAATTTTATGAAGCAGCTAGAAAGGTCATTCCTTCCATTACTAAGGATCGCATCTTCTCGAAAGATATAGAAAAAGCCAACCAGTGGCTGCAACAGATCTCATTAAGCTCACTCATAAAACCAAGCAAAACAAAGGAGGAAACAACAAATGGTTAAAGCAAACAAACGCATCGTACAAATCAAAACAGGGACGGACCTTGAATGTAAAGGATGGGAGCAGGAAGCGGTCCTTCGCATGCTCTATAACAATCTGGATCCCGAGGTAGCGGAAATTCCTGAAGATCTGGTCGTTTACGGTGGTATCGGGAAAGCTGCCCGTAACTGGGAGTCCTTCGACGCAATCGTTCACACGCTCAGAAACCTGGAAAACGATGAAACCATGCTTGTTCAATCCGGTAAGCCGGTCGGTGTATTCAAAACCCATAAAGCGGCTCCGCGTGTTCTTCTTTCAAACTCGGTCCTTGTACCAAAGTGGGCAAATTGGGAGCATTTCCACGAGCTCGATCAAAAGGGCCTCATGATGTACGGGCAAATGACGGCGGGAAGCTGGATTTATATCGGTACGCAAGGAATCCTGCAAGGGACGTATGAAACGTTCGCAGCTCTGGCGAAGAAACATTTCAACAACTCACTTAAAGGTACGATCACTCTCACAGCGGGACTAGGAGGAATGGGTGGAGCACAGCCTCTCGCCGTCACCATGAATGGTGGAGTCGTGATTGCAGTCGACGTTGATGCAGAACGCATCCAAAAACGTCTCGACACGAAATACTGTGACGTGAAAACAGATTCCATCGATGAAGCGTTAATGATGGCCTTTGAAGCACGCGATCAAGGCAAGCCACTTTCCATCGCATTACTTGGAAACGCGGCAGAGGTTCATCATGAACTTTTAAAAAGGAACGTTCAGATCGATATCGTAACTGACCAAACATCAGCTCACGATCCTTTAAACGGCTATGTACCAGAGGGATATTCGCTTACAGAAGCAGCAGAGCTTCGCAAACAAGATCCAAAAGCGTACACAACGCTTTCACAAAAAAGCATGGCCAAACACGTGGAAGCAATGCTTGAGTTCCAGAATAGAGGATCGATCGTATTCGACTACGGCAACAACATCCGTCAGGTAGCGAAGGATGAAGGAGTCGACAATGCCTTTGATTTCCCTGGGTTCGTCCCAGCCTACATCCGTCCATTATTCTGTGAAGGAAAAGGACCATTCCGATGGGCTGCTCTGTCAGGAGACCCAGAAGATATCTATAGAACAGATCGCCTGATCAAAGAGCTTTTCCCAGAAAACGAAGCACTGAATCGCTGGATTGATATGGCACAGGAGCAAGTGGCATTCCAAGGACTGCCTTCACGTATCTGTTGGCTGGGCTATGGTGAGCGCGTGAAAATGGGTCTTGCCATCAACGAGCTTGTTCGAAACGGAGAACTTAAAGCACCAATCGTCATCGGCCGTGACCACCTGGACTGCGGATCGGTTGCTTCACCGAACCGTGAAACCGAAAGCATGAAAGACGGAAGTGACGCAGTAGGAGATTGGGCGATCCTGAACGCCCTCATCAACACAGCAGCAGGCGGCTCCTGGATTTCCTTCCACCACGGCGGCGGAGTAGGAATGGGGTACTCACTGCACGCTGGAATGGTGGTTGTAGCAGACGGGACGGACCTTGCACAAGAAAGGTTAGAACGAGTGCTCACAACAGACCCGGGAATGGGCGTCATCCGCCACGTCGACGCAGGCTACGATATCGCAGAAAAAACAGCCGAAAAGCACAACATCCACATCCCAATGAACAAAGGAGGAGAATAATATGACCGCAGAAAAACACTTCGACACCATCATCGACAACATCGGACAGCTCCTTACAATGGATCACGGGGACGGACCTCTAAAAGGGGAGGAAATGAGTAAACTCGAGGTTTCAGAACAGGCGGCCCTAGCCATCAGGGACGGACTTGTCGCATGGATCGGAACGCACGAAGAAGCACAATCCCTAAAAGCAACGGAACGAATCGATGCAGAAGGGAAGCTTGTGACACCAGGTCTTGTTGACCCGCATACTCACCTGGTGTTCGGCGGCTCACGTGAACACGAAATGGCTCTCAAACAGCAGGGAGTACCCTATCTAGAGATCCTGAAGCGCGGGGGAGGCATCCTGTCAACAGTAGGTGCCACCCGCGAAGCATCAGAAGAAGAGCTGCTCACTAAGGCGCGCTTCCACTTAAACAGAATGATTTCATACGGAGTCACAACTGTCGAAGCGAAAAGCGGCTACGGCCTTGACCGCCCAACCGAACTAAAACAGCTGAGAGTAGCCAAACAACTGAACGAATCGCACCCGGCAGACATCGTCTCCACATTTCTTGGTGCCCATGCGATCCCTCCGGAATTCAAAGGCCGCTCCGATGAATTTTTAACAGAAATGCTCGAGCTACTGAACGATATCGAAAAAGGACAGCTGGCTGAATTCGTTGATATCTTCTGCGAAACAGGGGTATTCACAGTAGAACAGTCCCGCGAGTTCCTAACAAAAGCAAAAGAAAAAGGCTTCTCAGTAAAAATTCACGCCGACGAAATCGATCCACTCGGCGGAACGGAAATGGCAACCGAAATCGGCGCAACAAGCGGTGACCACTTAGTTGGCGCATCCGAAAAAGGCATCCAGGCACTGGGTGAAACAGACACGATCGCTGTACTACTGCCAGGCACATCCTTCTACCTGAACAAAGGTAAATTTGCCAACGCAAGAGGCATGATGGAAGCGGGAGCAGCAGTAGCCCTGTCAACAGACTTCAACCCGGGCAGCTCACCAACAGAGAACCTGCAGTTCATCATGAACTTGGCATCACTGCAGCTGAAAATGACGCCGGATGAAATCTGGAACGCTGTAACAATCAACGCAGCCTATGCCATCAATAGAGGGGATTCAGCAGGAAAGCTAGTACCAGGTCGAAATGCCGACATCGTCCTATGGGATGTACCAAACTATCATTACGTACCGTACCATTACGGGGTGAACCACACCCACACCGTCATGAAAAACGGCCGGATCATCTACCGCAAGGAGAAGCTTCATGAGCACATTTCAACACATTAAGCAGGCGGGTAAAGCTCAATTCAAAGACCGCTACACAACCAAAGCAGCAGAACTCCTGACGCCTTGGGAAGAAGGAAAGAAAGGGGACATCGCCATCATAGGTGCTCCCCTTTCCAAACCTTCCATTTCCCACTCGGGAGCAAGCTTTGCACCAGATGCGATCAGACGATGCCTTAACTCGTTTACAACGTACAACATCGAAAGAGGGACGGACCTCGCCGAAGACAACAAAACCATCATCGACTTCGGCGACATCACCATGCACCCAACATCGATAGAAGAGTCCCATCTTCGAATCTATGAATCAGTCAAAGATGTAACCAACACAAACGCAGCACCCTTCACCATCATCCTTGGAGGCGACCATTCCATCACCACATCAGCGGTTAAAGCCATCAAGGAAACAAAGGGGACAGTCGGCATCATCCAATTCGATGCGCACCATGACCTCCGTAACACGGAAGACGGCGGTCCGACCAATGGTACACCTTTTAGAAGGTTACTAGAAGCGGGACACATCAAAGGTGAGCACCTCATCCAAATAGGCATTCGAAACTATGCCAATGCAAAAGCCTATCACGACTATGCCATCGAACAAGGTGTTACGATCTACACGATGAAGGACGTAAGACAACACAACTCGATCTCAGAACTCATCCGAGAAGCCATAGCCCGATTAGAACCCAAAGTCGACACCATCTACCTCTCCGTAGACATGGACGTCCTCGACCAGGCGTACGCTCCAGGCTGCCCGGCAATCGGTCCTGGAGGTATGCACCCAGATGAGCTTACAAAAGCCACCGTAACCGCCCTGATGCATCCCAAGGTCAGTACCATGGACATCGTAGAAATTGACCCAACCCTCGATATCAGAGATATGACGAGCCGGGTCGCAAGCCTATTAATCCTCTCCACATTAATAAAATAAATTGATAAAAGACGTATCCATTCCAAAAGGATAAGTCTTTACTTTCACAAATCTACAAAACCAATAAAGTGGGAACCCTCCAAGATTAACAAACAATGAAAATAAGAGGTTCTTCCCTCCCAAACAAAAGCGTCAACCCAGTTGGGTTGACGCTTTTTACTATAAGAAATATCTCACGTGCTGTGGTTACATGATTTCTTGTTTATTTAATTCGTATCCTGCATGGATTTCTTTCATGCCAATGACTTTAAGGAAATAATGAAGTTTTTTCATACATGACTCCCCAAGCTCACCAACAATATCAAATCGATCGATCACCGCGCATTTTTCAACTTTAGCGGAGGTCACACCCAGGGACTTACGATACATTACGTTGTTGTTCTTGGCATATGTTGATACCATGGCTTCTCCGACCTTACAATCACCTTTGGTAAATTCGAATTGGAACTGGATTGACATATCCAAATCCGAGTATAGAGGATTTACTTTCATGCTTATGTCTTTCATCATGAAGCCCCCTTTCTTTTATTGTACTTTTATCCTAACACAAACAAAAAAATAGGGGATTTAGGCTTAGGAAGCAATATTCAACATACCTCTTTGTTTATGGTTGGAATGAACCGATTTTTAGGTATTCTTATAACTCTAAGCATATTTGTATTTCAAAAAAAAAAAGCGCTGCTTATTAAGCAAACGCCTATATCAATACTTAATATATAGTTCCGGGTAAATCTACGGATAAAGGGGCGATACTAGCTACTTGAGCTGCACTGGCGGATGTTCCCGCGACCCCCAAGATAAGAATTGTTGCTGTAAGAATAGTAAGAAAGCGCTTTTTCATGGGTCTGACCTCCTTATTGATATCACAAAATTTTTCGAAAAACATCATATATTAGTGTTATAATTATTAAAACACATTTCCTTTATTTGAGAAAAGTGTAAAATGAGTCTTTTTTCCTCATTATTCAGGGTAATTATGATATTTTCTTTGATTTTTATATAAAAATATAACTCTAGGCATAATTAGGGAGGATTTATATGGATTTTGCTGCTGTGGGTAAAAAGATTAAAGAGCTCAGAAAAAACAGTGGATTATCTCAAGAAGAATTGTCCGAAGGTATTTGTACACAAGCTCAGATTAGTAAAATAGAAAAAGGGATTGTTTATCCTTATGCATCTACATTATATCAGATTTCCCAAAAATTAGGTGTGGATGTAAATTATTTTTTTGATATAGGAACTACCCCACGTTTGGATTATGTCCAAGAGGTCTCCCGACAACTTCAAATTATGAGGAGAAGTCTTCGTTTTAAAGAGATGATGGAAATTGTTCGAGCTGAAGAAATAAACCCATTATTCTTTCAAAACAAAAAAAACTTACAGCTCTTATTGTGGCATAAAGGAATTTACTTATATGAAGTGAAAAAGGATTTAAAGGAGTCTATTGACACATTACATGAAGCGATAAATATTACTCATATTAAAGGTAAGGTTATGCTGGAAAGGGAAATTGAAATTCTACTAACCATGGGTGCTATATATTACTGGGAAGACATAGATAAAGCTTTAAAAACGTTTGAAGATATTAAAGGTCATGTACAGTTGCTTCCCGATTTAAATGATTACACGATTAAAACTCGATTGTTTATTAATATGGCAAGAACATTAACAAGATTAAATAGGATTAATGACTCGAATCAATATTGCGAGGATGCCATCAAGTGGTGTTTACACAAAGATAGTTTATATTTACTAGGTGAAATCCATTACCAAAAAGGATATAATTTTGAACTTCTTAATCAGCCGGAAAGGGCAAAGATGTATATGGAAAAAGCACTAATTGTTTTTGAACTGCAACAAGACGATAAGTATATTTCATTCATTAAAAATAAACTGATTGAATTATCGGCATTGAGTCATTAATAAGTATAAACTATATATTTTACAGTTTTTATATTTTTTTGAAAAATCAGGTGTTAACTATATTAAGGAAAAAAATCCCCGGAAATATTTCCGGGGATTTTAATGATGAAATTCACGTTACTTCTTGACCGTCACCTTCCTGGCTTTACTTACATTCCCCGCCTTATCTTTAGTTGTCACAGATAAAACAGTTTTAACCTTTTGAGTTTTGATTTTAACTGTGAAAGATCCCTTGCTGTTTGCTTTGGTAGTACCGATCGATTTAGTATTAGATTTAACTGTCACAGTAGCATAAGGTTCTGTCTTTCCAGACACTGTTTTACTTTTGGAAGAAACGGTATTCACTATAGGGGCAGAAGGAGCGGTTTTATCACTCACCTTCAAGTTCGTCCCCTTACTTATGTTGCCAGCAGTATCCTTGGCTGTCAGTGTGACAGTGGAGCCAGCTTTTTGCTTCTTGACCTTTAAGGTGAACTGACCTTTAGTGTTTGCTTTAATTGCAGCAATTTGCTTACCTTTTACTTTGGCGATCACATATGCATTGGCTTCTGTCGTTCCTGAAATGGCTGTACTTGCATCACTGATCGTTTTAGCTTTCGGTGCAGCAGGAGGAGTCTTATCGCTTACTTTCAGGTTAGTCCCCTTACTGGTATTACCGGCAGCATCCTTCGCCGTCACACTTACAGTAGAACCAGCTTTTTGTTTCTTGATCTTTAAGGTGAACTGACCTTTTGTATTGGATTTTGCCGCAGCGATTTGTCTTCCATTTACTTTGGCCGTTACATTAGAACCTGCTTCTGCAGTTCCAGTGATGGTAGTACTTAGATCACTGATCGCATTTGCCTTGGGAGCATTAGGTGCTATTACATCGGCTACGACCACTTTTACCTCGGAACTTTCTTTATATCCGTCCAAAACGGTCACATATAATGTAGAATACTCTTTTTGCTTCGGAATCTTTATGCTGAAGTCACCTTCGTCATTTACTGTTCCTGAGGCAATGATTTTTCTTGATGAATTTTTGACGTTTACTTTTAGATTTGGTTCTGCACTTCCTGAAATAGAAACGGACTGGTTGGTCAGTTTATTAACGTATGGTTTATTTGGCGCTTTTTCCACCCGTTTTTTGATGGAGGTTTTTGCAGCCTGGCTTGAGATGATCATCTCAAGAATCTGGTCTGCTTTTTGAATTGGAATGGAAACGCTGAATGTGCCTGATTTGGCGGTCCCACTGCCTAATTCTTTCGTTCCGCTCATGACTTTGATGATTGAACCTGATTTGGCAGTACCAGTTACTTTCGATTGATTGTTTAAGATCGGATTCACTTTCGCTGTCAATTCCACTGCGCTGACAGCACTATATGCATTTAATCGACCCCATCCCGAAACCGCATCATATCCTGGTACTACTTCTTCAATCGGATAGTCAGGATCTTCATCATAATATTCATCTTCTGAGGAATAAGGATTATCCTGCTCATCAAATGCGACATCCTTGGCAGTTTCAGTTAATAATTTCTCCACATCCGTTTGTTTCAGGTTAGGGTTCTGGGACAATAATAAGCCTGCTACAGCTGCTACATGAGGTGCAGCCATTGATGTACCGCTCATGTAAGTAACATTGCCATCCGGCAAAAGAGCAGGTATGTCTGAACCTGGAGCCACCAGGTCGAGTCCCTTACCGTAATTTGAAAAGTCAGATACGATATCCAAACGATTAGTTGAACCGACGGCAATTGCATATTTAGAAGAGGCAGGGTAAGATACTTCTTCCATTCCATCATTTCCGCTTGCAGCAATGATGGTTACGCCTTTCTTGCTGGCATATTGCATGGCGTACTCAATGGTACGGCTATAAGGGCCGCCCAGGCTCAGGTTAAGAACCTGTGCACCATGATCTGCTGCGTACATGATGCCATACGCGATTTGTTCCGTATCTCCGCTTCCGCTACTATCAAGGACTTTAATAGGTAGAATCTTAACAAATGGGTTTACCCCAGATATGGAATAATGGTTATCTGAATTAGCCGTTATGATGGATGAAACATGAGTTCCGTGTCCGTTGTCATCCATTGTGTCATCGGAACGGTCAATGAAATTTTTCCCTTTTTCCACCAGTACCTTGTCAGAGAGATCGGCTAACGTATGATCGACACCTGTATCTGCTACGGCAATCACAGTTGAGTCAAAATTCTTCCCATTCAACAATGTTTTTAATGGTTCATATCCAATATCACCAGAAGCCATATCATTGTTTTTCAATGACCATTGATAAGGGTATTGACTATCAACCGATAAGGCTTGATAGGTTTGAACCGGTTCAACAAATTCCACCTCTGAAAGCTTGGAAATTTGCTGCGAAGTCGTTTGAGAACTTGCCGCAAAATTTCTACCTTTATCATCATTTAATTCCACCACAAAAAGGTCATCGGACTCACTTTCATCGTGAGCAATGGAATCAACTGATTTTACACCATAGGATTTCATTTTGGACATTGCGGAGCTTTGAGACTTTCCATCTTTAATCTTCACAATGAATCTTGATTCAGCTGTGCTGTTATTACTTACTAAGCCAGCCTTTGAAATTACCTGTGAAACAGATGAGTTCGTCAAGTTGGTAATGTCGACATTCTTCGTTGCGTCCTCAAGCTGTTTCTTCAAAGGAGAAGGGACTGAATCATGGGCAATCGTATAAAGACTGTTAATTGCTTCTTGCTCCTTAGAAGAAATAGTATATGAGCTGTATTCTTCATTTTTTGCTGTATCAGCTAACAAACCTTTCAGAGTAACGAGATCAGAGTACACCTCATCGCGGATTTGTTTGCTGAATATCATCTTTGAACTAATGAAAGGAGCGGCTTTATAGTATAGAGAAGTCAACCTTTTCCCGTCTTCAGTTCCGGATAAAAGTGATTCTCTTATGGTACGTAAATCTTGTAAAATGGCTTTTCCGTTTTCTCTTTCTTTGGTACTTAACTCAACAGGACATTCTTCCCCGATGACCCCATTGGATGGGGGAAGGGATACACCATCATAGGATAGGGTATAGGAAGTTTCCTTTACTTCGCTTTCCTCTTCAGTAGTTTCCTCCACATAGGTTTCCACTTTGAGATAATAGGGTCCTGTCCAGGATATAGGAAAGTCTACGGATGCTATATCATTTGAATAAGAATATGCTCTATATTGATCAAACGTCTGATCGTTCGTGGCATTTTCCAGACTGGAATAGACAGTTAAATTGACTTCTTCTTGAGATTGTAGCTTTATCCGAAAATGAGTGAAGTTTTCAATGCTTTCTTCGGAAGGGGTTATCGTATACCAATGAACATTCTCGTCAGGTTTAAAGCTTGTGTTCTTCGCTTCTGAAAGAAGCAATGCTTCTTCTTCGATTAACTTTCCTTCTTCAGCGTGTGTTCGAGGGACTTGTGTAAGGCACAGACTGTACATCATCATTATAACTAGTAAACTTTTAAACACCTTTTTCCCCATAATATCCTCCATCGTCTAATAGAATAGTAAAATCAATTAATTAAACCACAATTCATTTCTAATTGGAATATATTTCATGTAGTGCGAAAGTAAATATTATTCTACAAAAAATGACAAAGGTGAAACACAGTCCTTGGGAAAAGGAGTGGGTCAATTATTAACATAAAAAAACCGGGGCACACGAGGGCCCCGGTTAACACTGCCAAGTAGTACATTTCCATTTCACTGTTGGGAACATAGTACCAGGTAGTGGCTAATTCAATTTTACAATTCGTAAAAACGCTTAAAACCATCAAATTTAGATTTCCAATAGGAATTACTTAAACTAGTAATTTCCACCCCGTTATCACCAGCATGGATAAACTTGTTGTCACCAACGTAAATACCTAAATGGGAAATTCCCTTTTTGTAAGTATTTTCGAAAAAGACGAGATCTCCAACGGCTGGTTTATTTACATAATAAGAGCGATTGTAGTACCCTTCACTTGAAGTCCGAGAAACGTTCACGCCACTCTTGTTATAGGCGTAATAGATGAAACCGCTGCAGTCGAATCCAGAGGTAGTAGAACCTCCCCAAACGTAAGGAACACCAAGCTGTGCTTTTGCTTGAGAAATGAGTTTATTTGTATTAAATGATGTATTGATTTCTTCGTTGGATGGCGCTGTTTCAGGTTTTGAGACTTGAGATTTTCCGACTTTCAAAACCTGTCCAACATAAATCAGGTCATTGGAGAGATAATTTAGTCGCTTAATATCTTGAACAGAAACATCGTGTTTAACGCTGATATGAGAGAGAGTATCTCCGGATTTGACCGTATATGTACTTGAGCTTTCCTGTTTAGGTGGTGTGGAAGGAGAAGGCTTGCTCACATTTCCGCTTCCTTGTTCACCGGAAGAGGCTCCTTCAGTAACGACGAGTGTCTGCCCAGGATAAATCAGATGACTCTTAATGTTATTCCATTTTTGTAATTCTGAAAGACTGATAGAATGCCTGTAAGCAATAGCGCTAAGCGTATCACCGGACTTGACTATGTATTTTTTTGCAGATCCCGTTTGAACAGGTGGTGCAGGATTGGAAGGTGTAGTGGCAGGCTGTTCATTTTGGTCAGTATCTACCTTGAGTAATTGATTTGGGAAAATCATGTCTGATTTCAACTTATTCACATCTTTAAGGATTGAAACGGATGTATCATATTTACGAGCAATGGACCAAAGGGAGTCACCGGACTCGACTTTATGGGAAGTGGCAGCGGCAGATGCGACAAAAGTTGTTGAGAGGACAGCGGTAGTTGCGACAGTAAATAGTGTTTTTTTCACTTGTTTTTCTCCTTTTTTGTCATATGATAGTTAGAACGGTATATGATATTGACATTTTATCACATAATAAGCAAGAAAAAGCGAAAAAAAGAGAATTTTGGTAAATTATATTACTATAATGAATACATTAGATTGAACAAGAAGGTAAAAAAACCTGCCCACAAAAGGGACAGGTTTATGTTATACGGGTTAGGATGTAGACATTGGTTCCAGGCCGCTTTGCTTACGCATGGCGTTTTCCCTGAATTTTTTCTTTTCAGCCTTGGACATGGCCTTATATTCTTTAAAGAATTGCTCGTACTTAGGAATGACTTCCTTAACGGTTCCGAACTCTTTTACTTCACCGTACTCAAGCCAGAGAATTTTCTCGCAGAATTGCTTCATTTGCCCAATTGAGTGGCTGACAAAGAACATGGTCTTTCCCCGGGCTTTGAATTCATTCATTTTTTCCAGGCTTTTTTCTGCGAAAGCTTTATCCCCGACGGAGAGAGCCTCATCGATGATTAATATGTCTGGATCTATATGGACTGATATGGAGAATCCCAGTCGGGACTTCATCCCGCTTGAATAAGATTTTACAGGCTGGTCAATAAATTTCCCCAGCTCTGAAAATTCAATGATGTCGGGTTCTACTTCTTTGATCTCTTTCTTGCTGAAGCCAAGCATCAGACATTTAAGTTCAATGTTTTCCCGACCTGTCAATTGATTGTTCAATCCGGCGGAAACGGCGATCAAAGCCGTTTTTCCCCGCACTTCTACTTCACCTGATGTCTCAGGGATGATACCAGCCAAGATATTGGCCAGTGTCGATTTACCGGAACCATTTACACCTACAAACCCAATGATATCCCCTGCATCAGCCTCAAAACTGACATCACGTAAGCCATAGAAATCTTCACCATAGCTTTTAGGTGAAATCATATCAAGAATTCTTTCGGAAGGTTTATTATATAACTTATATTTCTTTGATACATTTTTAACAATAACTGATTTGGACATTTTATCCTCTACTTTCCATTATAGAAAATCAACAAAGTGTCTTCTGAACTTGACATGAATGAAGGAACCAAACGCAAACATGACGAGAACAAGAGCCCAGAAATAAAGAGTGTATTGGAAATGTTCAATAAAGTACCAGCCTTGTCCTAAAAGGGCACTTCTATAACCTTCTACTATGTAGTAGAAGGGGTTTAATTTCATTATAGTAATAAGGCGATCGTTTAATAAGTCTTCCATCTTCCAGAGAATAGGGGTCATATATAATAACATCCTCATAATGGACTGAACGACCATCTGAACGTCACGAACGATTGTAGATAAAGTAGACGTAATCAATGAAATAGCAATGACTACCGCTATGACCGAAAACATGAAATAAGGTAATTGTAAGTAGTAAATGTTTATAGTTTGCCCCATGAAATTAAGTATTACGATAGATATCGCGGTTAAATAGAGATGGGGATAGAACTTGGACATAATCACGTAAGATGGAATGGCACTCATAGGGAAGCTCATCTTTGAGAGCATTTTAATCCTTGTGTAAACAGACTTAGAAGCCTGTGTGACAGCCGGGTTAATGAAGAACCATACGACCATCCCGGCAAGCAGCCATGCGAAGAAAGGAACATTCTCCACATCTGACCTTCCCTGACCGGCAGTTCTTAAGCCATATCCGAAAACGAACCAGTAAATGGCAAGTTGGATACCGGGATTCAATACTTCCCAGAGCATACCTAGGTAGTTGTTTTTGTTGCTGCTTTTGAGTTCATATAGAGAAAGCCTTTGAATCAAATAGTAGCTATTGATTTGCTCTTTTAAAACCGTTATAGCTGATTTCATAATGTTTCCTTTCTTCCAGGACATGTTCGAAAATACTTCGAGAAATCTTTGACTGTTTCCATTGAAATTAGTGGAAAACTCTTTCCACTACTCTTTTCGAAGCATTTCCGTCCTCTAGATAACAAAATTTGTGATAGAAGGAATTAAATGCATCAGAAGGTGTAAAACCATTGCCATGTATGGTTTTGATTTGTTGTATGACTTCATCACTTGTCCTCACTAATGGACCGGGTGCTTCTCTTTCAAAATCAAAGTAAAAGCCTCTTAACGTATCACGGTATTTATCAATATCATAGACAAAGAAAATAATAGGTCGTTTCAAATTACCGTAATCAAAAAAGACAGAAGAGTAATCGGTAATGAGCATGTCAGATATTACATATAGTTCCCGGATATCCGAGTGATTAGAAACATCATAAACGAATCCTTCATACTCCAGCACGTCAATATTTTCTGAAATAAGGTAGTGCATTCTTAGGAGAATGACATAATCTTCTCCCAGTTGCTCCTTCATTTTCATTAAATTCAATTTAATATCAAATTTATATTTACCCTTTGTGTAAAATTCGTCGTCCCTCCAAGTGGGTGCATACAAGATGACTTTTTTATCAAGAGGGATGTTAAGTGATAATTTAATATTATTGGCCACTTCATGCAGATCGGGCTGATGAAGAAAATCATTTCTAGGATAGCCGGTTTCTATCATGTTGTTACGAAAGTCGAAAGCTCTTGCAAATATATCCGTTGAGTATTTATTGGGTGAAATGAGATAATCCCACTTTTTAGCTTCTCTGCTAAAATTTTTCTTATACTTTGCTGTATCCGTGCCAGGCATATGGACTTCCTCCATGTCGGAAGCAAGACGTTTTAAAGGGGTACCGTGCCATGTTTGGATATAATTCGTATGATCTGGCTTTGGTATCCACAACGGCAATCGTGCATTTGTAACCCAATAGCGTGATCTGGCCATCAGAAAAAGCCATTTTAATGAGAGACGTTTTACATATTCTATCTCATGATCTTCAAAGGTAGATTGATACTCTTCATGGACACTCCACACCATTTTGTACGGATAGTCATTGGCTTTTAAGTATTCATATATGGCTCTTGGGTTGCAGCTGAATTGTTTCCCGTGGAAACTTTCAAACATAACCAGCTTTTGATCAGCAGGTAATTTACCGACCAGAATAAAGACCAATTTATATGCTTTTGTAATGAAATTAGTAAGCTTAAATTTAATTAAGATCTTACGGGTAAGTTTTTTAATCATAATAAAGTCCTTTATGAAAATGTAGTTTGAAGAAGGATAAAAAGGACGAATGATCGTCCTTTTTAAATAAGCTTTAATTGATTGCTTCAATTAAAGAAGCGATCGACTATCCTTTTAGAAGCTTGACCATCTTCAAGTGAACAGAATTTATTTCTAAAGGCAGTGTACTTCTCTTGATACTGACGGCTGATTTCATCAATGTTTTTCACAGAGTTGATTATATCCTCGGTATTATATAAGAAAGGTCCAGGTGCTTCTTGCTGGAAATCCATATAAAATCCTCTGATGTCGTTTTTATACTCTTCAAAGTCATAAGTATAATACAAAATCGGCTGATTTGTATTGGCAAAATCAAACATTACAGAAGAATAATCAGTCATCAATATATTGCTTATTAAATATAATTCCTGAATTTCTGGATACTTAGATACATTATAGACAAAAGATGACAGTTCTTCAGGAATTGACAATTTGCTACTGATGATTACATGCATTCTCATCAAGATAATGTAATTATCACCCAGTTCTTTCTTCATTCGATGAAGATCCATCTTAATATCAAAGATAAACTTATTTTTCCCATTCGTTTCATTGTCTCTGAACGTTGGGGCATATAAGATGATTTTCTTATCGTCAGGTAACCCTAACCTGCTTTTGATCTTTTGTTCTAATGCTTTTGTATTACCTCTATAGAACAAGTCATTTCTAGGATAACCAACCTCTAACATTTCACCATTATATTTGAAAGCACTTCTAAATGCTTTTGTAGCATATTCGCTTGGTGAAATAAGATAGTCCCACTGCTTCGTAGCATGATGAACTCTTTCCAAATAATCATCGGAGCGTCCTTGGATATTTTCAATGTCGAATAACATTTTTTTCAAAGGTGTTCCGTGCCAGGTTTGAATATAAGTAGTTCCCTTTCTCTTCTCAATATAAGTAGGGAAGTTTTGGTTATTCACCCAGTACCTAGCTTTGGCAAGATAGTAGTAGTACTGTGGGCTTAATCGCTTGATTCTTATGGTATTCTCATCGTTAAAGCGCATTTGTTGATTGTATACCCATACTTTTTTGTATTCAGGGTTTCTATTTAATAATTCTTCATAGATGTATCGAGGACTGTCGGCATATTGTTTTCCAATCCCGCTCTCGAAAACAATCAGTTTTTCATCAATGGATAATACCCTTCTCGCAATCCGATAAAACCACTTCATAGTGGGGAAATACCATTTACTCTTTCTGAATCTGTTAAATAGTGCTTTACTTATCGGTTTTTCTGCCACTTTCAAATACAGGGGCTTCTTTGGCTGGTAATGACTAATGGCGTTAAAAATTCTTTCAGACGAATTCAGGTCTTTATACTTTAAAAATTTTAATGAGCGTTCTTGATATTCAGGGCGCATAATAAAATTGTTATCGCCATAAGATCTTAATTCCTGAATCAATGAATCGATATCTTTTACAATGCTTCCTGGAAGATCTTGATCCAAATCTAAATGAGAAGGACGCTTTCCGATGAATCGGTTACGGTCAAATTGATAATAAATGACAGGTTTATCAAGAAAACTGAAGTCAAACCCTACACTTGAATAGTCGGTTATCATTAATTTACTTTCTTTCAACAGCTTTTGAACATCAACCTCTCCTTGGTTAATGAGAGTGACAGGTGCACCTGCGAAATGTGAAGTGAACTGCTGCATATTTGGATGCAAACAAAAAATGATCTCCATACGATTTTCCTTTGCCAATGAATGGATATCTGGATGATATACTAATTCTTTATAACGCTCGTAATATTCACTTTCCATGAAAGCATCTTCGTTTCCGATCCAATCTCTCCATGTAGGAATGATAAGTATTTGATTCTTTAAGGGAACATCCTTTGTCAGTAGAGAGTCAAATCTGGATAGACCTGTGACCGATACATCTTTCGGGTCATATCCAAAGTCGTTTACAATCATTTCTTTTTCAAAGTCGGAACTGACAAGGAAGAGATCGGTATTGAAAGCAGGAGCGCTTTTCCCATAGTTTGCCACCATGTTCTTGGTCCCCATCACTCCATGTTGAAGGAAGACCTTCGTCGCTTTCACTGCATGTTTAAAACGTTTTGTCCGGATGGGATAAAGATAATCCGGATGATGGGAAGATATGACTTTACTCGCCAGTAAGGAATAATAAATATGTTCCTTGGATTTATATTCGATTACATTTCCAAGAGGGTCTACATTTTCCCTTTCAGGTGAATCTTTTTCGATAACATAGAAAACATTCTTTTCAGGATGGTTTCTACGCATGTATTTAAAGAAATGATAACCGGTGTCTTGCGCTTTATATGGGCGTTCCCCTACAATCCAAACATCATCCTTATTGTTGAATAGTCTGTGGAACCAAGCATATTTGAGTCTGGACTGTAAGTACTTGAACGTTTCAAGATCGTATTTATAAACTTCGAAAGATAGATTTGAAGCTTTAAATGTATAATATGGGTTAATAACTGAAACGCTATTGCCCATCGCATAATAGGTATCTTTCATGAAAAGTTTTGCTCTGAAAGTGGGCCTGCCAATTCTTACTAATTTTTCTTCAGTACTATCGTGCAATTTCAATTTTAAAAAGAGGTCATACACGTCCTCTTTTATCAAGGTGTCCTTGCATACTTCCGAGAAATTAATTGTGGCACTATATTCATAACGGTTTAGACCGAATTTTATTTTAGTCTCTTCATTCCAATCAGTTTTTACAGGGCTTTGGATTTCCGTGTTTAATTTTCTTCCTTTCATTATTAGAGAGGCAGATTGGATGACAGAATTTCGAGTGAAAAGTTTTCCGCTAATATCAATTAAACCTGGTTTAGAATAAGCATGATCAATCTGTATCTTGGTTGGTGACTCTGGTTCACGGTTTAAAAGGAACGATAGGTTTCCTTTGGTTGTGACGTAGCACAAACCTCTATGTTCATTTAAAGGAATGAATTCCATATTTTCAACATTGGTATGTGTAAATCTACCTAAACGAATGAAATAAGAGATATATTGAACTTGATTTCTCTCGAAAAAGGTAGCACGGTCTTTCACCTTTTCGAGCCCGGATATACTCAGATTGGAAACCGGTACACTTAATTTAAGAAACCAATCAAATGCATGCTCCTCATGATTAGAAGTTAACTCTTTCATTAGTCCTTCAAGTTCAACATCGAAATGAAACTCTCCAGGGGCAGTAGACGTGTTTACTGCTACATTTATCGCGTCCTTGTGATTCAGCCTGGAGGCAAGCCACAATTCTTCCACCTGATAATATGTCCATGATAATTGTCCTCGAATGGATAGTTTTTTTTCAGCCTGTACAACTTCAAGACGTCTTTTTAACTTTAATTTCTTATCATTCTGCTTCTTTTTACTACCAAAAATTTTTGAAAGCATATATTAAATCACCATTCATCAGTATTTTTCGACATAATACCCTAATAATAAAACTTTTTAATACACATCACAAGGAATCTCATGGAAATAATACACTTATCTCCTGCTACAGAATTAGTATAAAGGATATTGTTGATATTAAAAAACTCTTCCTGCCAAAGTTATCAAAATGTAACACCACTGCAAAACAATAGAAACTATTTATTAACTTTTATGTGGTTTACTAAACCTTAACTCTGGTAATATAGACTATTAGGTAAACTAATGTATGCAGGAGGTTCTATATGCGCTTAATGAGTGATTATAGAGAGAAAGCAAAAAATACACTCAACAATAAAGAGTATAAAGCAATTAATCATCCTCAAGGGTTAATGAAGAGAATAACAAATAAGAAAAAGAAAGTGACAGTAGTAACGGCCGCTTATAACGCGGATAAATTCATCGATAGAACCATCGAATCTGTACTTAATCAATCACTGGGTATGGATTTTATTGAATATATTATAATAGATGATAAATCTACGGATGGAACAAGTGAAATAGTGAAATCCTATGCAGCTAAAAATAAGAACATATCCCTGATTGCTCTAAACGAGAATACAGGATCTCCTGGTACACCGAGGAATATCGGGATCGAGCTTGCTACTTCTGATTATATTACGTTTTTAGATGCCGACGATTGGTTGCACCCGGAAGGATTGGAGACGCTTTACTCCATTCTTGAAGAGACCAACGATGACTATGTCGTGGGTAAAACCATCAAGGTGGAAAAATCGGGTGAAAGTATTATTGGTGAATTTGCATCTGTTAAAGAAAGAAGAAATATTTCACCGTTCGACATTCCACATTTCTTCTATCATATGGGCCCAACAGCAAGAATGATGAAGCGTTCCATACTGATTGATCATGGTATACGTTTTCCAGAAATGAAATTTGGTGAAGATAAAGTATTCTTTTGTGATTTATTCTTTACTACTCGCTCCGTATCTACTACAACTAAACCAATTTACTATGTGAATCGTATGGAAGAAAATAATGGGTCTTTAACCAGAACGACTGATGTTTTGGATAAGCGTACAAACGATCTTGAAATAATCAAGTATATTAAGTCGAAAGAACTTCCAGTTGAAATGGAAAAGACGGCTTTAACAAGGTTATACGAATATGATTTTGTCAGAACATTTAATAGTAACACTTTTGTGAATGCCAATAATAAAGAATCATTTATTGACCTCTTCAAGGAAGTAATGGAAACGACTAAAGATTTAAGGTATAGCTTTCTGGATGAATTCAAAACGCCTATCTATAAAGCAGCTGCCGAATTGTTCCTCGATGATAGATTAGATGATTTCATCAAACTTTTTGAATGGTTAAGGAGAGAGAAGAATAAAGGGTATGTGATCAAGGGGGATCTACCTTTTTATGAAATACCTTTTTTAGAGGACGATTATCGTTATATACGAATTCCGATGCTCGCAATCGCCCAGAAGAATAAAGTGGAGGAAAACAGGGAATATATACAGTCGTTTAATATATTCGGGGATTATGTACATAACCTCAATTCTATTATCATCAGAGATCGAAAACGTGTGGGTAATGATCTTGAATGCACATTTGAAGTGGAAAATCATCATGGCTGGTTTAAAGCTTGTAATCTCGAACTCGATCAATTAGAAAACTCTTTATACACTGTATTTATTAGGTACAATGAGTATGAGTTAATGAATATTAAATCCATCCCGGAAAATCAAATTAAACATAATGGAAGAGAATTTGAATTTTATTCTACTAAAGCTCATAACATTGGCTTGGCTGTAAAGCCTGCCAAATAATCAATAAATTTCTTTAATCAATAATGTAAATAATTAATAAGGTGGGCCGTTGAATTGGCTCACCTTTTTTTTCGTGAACCTGCTAAAGCTGTCAATTCATTTTCACTCTAAATTACCTGGTGCAGAAGTCACACGATTCTTTAAATGTTAGGACAGTAGGCAAGGATTCGGTTATATGATACCGACCCCGAAAATCTCGGAGTAACCCTACAGGAGATAAGAAGCATACCACCCGCCCGGAGGAAAGTGAGTACCTGAAGAAGGAATCAACACCCTTGTTAAACAAAGGTTACGTAATTAATCGAATTGTAATTATTTTTTAATCTCAGAAAAGATAAATTCATGGTAAATTTACGATTAATGAACTGAGGTGAGAAAATGGAAAGAAACTATGCTATTGATTATCTAAAGTGCTATGCCATATTTTTCGTTATTTTAATCCATACCCAGCCATTTAATAACATTACTGTATTGGGTGTAGATGGCTACTACGTAGATTTTGTTCTTGATACACTTGCTAGGTTTGGGGTTCCTTTTTTCTTTGTGGCATCAGGTTTCTTATTTGGTCAGAAATTACAATCTCATAGTCAGGAAGCCGAATATTTCAGTCGTTATTTAACGAAATTAGCGAAGATATTTGGAAGTTGGTTTCTTTTCTATTTAGTATATGATTTGACAGTGAAGGTTTTGTTCCATGACTTTAACCTATTTTCACTAGAGGAAATGGCCCAATATGTGCAAACTACAGTAAGTTTGGATGTCTTTTTTTATGGTAGGAGTAACGCGTACCAATTATGGTATCTCGTAGCTCTTATGTGGAGTATTTTCATTTTATTTATCTTCTTATCTTTGAAGAAGTTAAATACATTATTGGTTCTAAGTTTTAGTCTGAATATAGTCGGGTTATTCAGTCAATCTTATTCTGGTTTTCTGGATCTTCCGCTTCCAACGAGGGATGGCATATTTTTCGGGTTGTTTTATACGACTCTTGGATGTTATATGGCAATGAATCATCATTTGATTAAACAATGGGTATCAAAAATAAACCCGAAAATGTTTTTTATACTATTTTTAGCTTTTTCCGTACTACAATTGTTAGAAAGAGGAGTAACGGCCTTTATGTATGATGGGAAAAATGGAGAATATTTTCTAACCACGATTCCATTAACGGTAAGTTTATTTCTATTTGCTCTGTCAAAACCAACTTTGGGTAAGGGCTCAGTTATTTCCCATATTGGAAAGAACGCTGTGGGCATTTATGTTATCCATGTCTTTTATATAAAGTCATTTCATTTGGTAGTAGATACCCTGGATTTAGGGGCAATCAAGGAAACCGTTATATGGCATGTTCTTTTTAGCCCATTGATTTTTATTGTATCTTACGTATCCTATAACCAATTGCAAAAATGGAAACTGGAAGCAAAGAAACGGTTGAGTAATATTCAAACTAAATCCAAAGTAAGTTTAGGGAATTGGCAGGATTAGAAATAATTTCAATTGTAAAGTTTGTGTAAAAGCTTTAGAGTATGGGTATATAAAAACAAGTTCATGTTTTATTCATAAATATATGCTTGATATGCATGTATGCATGTTTTACAATCAAGTATGGGGATATTTACAATTTTCGACAATCATTTATTATGTTATTGTAAATTTCATATTAATAGACTGTAAAGATTGTTTACTATAATTAAATATTAGTAAGCTTTGAATAGAGGTTTTTCTTATTTATAAGGTAAACCATAAATAGTAATTCAACATCAATGAATTGTAAAAGTATTGTTTATTTTCGTTTAGGGAAAGAAAGCTGGAAACTCCTTTCCTAAGTCATTGCACATTTAGTTTCAGTTCGAACTATCATTCGTTCAAGTAATAGGAGGAGAATATAAATGAAAAAAGTAATTACGTACGGTACATTTGATTTGTTGCACTGGGGACATATTAATCTATTAAAAAGAGCTAAGCAGTTAGGAGATCATTTAACTGTAGCTATTTCATCTGATGAATTTAACGCACTTAAAAATAAAAAATCTTATCATAGCTTTGAAAATAGAAAAATGATTTTAGAATCCATTCGCTACGTGGATGAAGTGATTGCAGAGGACAATTGGGAGCAAAAAATCTCAGACGTAGTAGATAACGATATTGATGTCTTTGTTATGGGTGACGATTGGAAAGGTAAATTTGATTTCTTACAAGATTATTGTGAAGTAGTGTATCTTCCTAGAACAATCGGTATCTCCACAACTAAAATTAAAAAGGATCTTCTACAAGTTAAATAATGGTTAGGGAATTAGCTATAACCTTATACCTTTTTATATTCAGTATCGTATTTAAGGTATGTAAATGGATTCCTCTTCAATCAAAGGTAACATTCGTTGTTTCCTTCAGTGAAAATAATAAGAGTTTATATAAAGAAATGATACGGCAGGATTTTCCTTGCCGTACTATTTTTTTAACAACGAGTAAAATGCATTCTACTTTTATGAAGTTGGAACATGCGAATACCTTATTGTTTGAATTGAAAAAGCCACTTCAATTTGTACGGTCTATCTATCATCTTGCAACTTCCAAAGTGGTATTTGTTGATAACTATTATGGTTTTTTAGCAAAGTCATCATTCAAAGATTCGGTAGAATGTATACAGTTATGGCATGCCAATGGAGCGATTAAAAAATTCGGGTTGAAGGATCCCTCTATCATAGGTAGAAGCCCTCAAGCGTTGAACAGGTTTCAGACTGTATATGATCGCTTTACCAAAGTCATTGTAGGTTCTGAAGAGATGGCGACTATTTTTAAACAAGCATTCAATACACCGGATCAGAATATCTTCAGAACAGGTATTCCACGTACAGATATCTTCTTTGATGAGTCAGCCAAGGAGAGAACAATTAAAAAGCTATTCAGTAAGTATCCATTCTTTCAGGATAAGAAGATTGTATTATACGCGCCGACATATCGTGATAACGAACTGGACCACTTTGGATTACACTTACAATTAGAGATGCTTCAAGAACGGCTGGGAAATGAATACATCTTATTGCTTAAACTTCATCCTGCAGTCAGAAATAAAGTGCAATTTCCCGCCCATTTAGATCACTTTGTTTTTGATTTCACAGAATATTATAGTATGAATGATTTACTATTTATATCTGATTTACTCATTACAGATTATTCTTCTATCCCTTTTGAGTATTCCTTATTAAATCGACCTATGATCTTTTATTTGTATGACTTTGAAGAATACCAACAAGAAAGAGGATTATGGGAGAATTATCTCGAGCTTTTACCGGGGCCCATTGCCTATTCTACAGAGGAAGTTTGTCATCTCATCAATGAAAATGAATTCGACTATAAGAAAATAAAGGATTTTTCAATGAAATGGAATCAATATTCGACAGGGAAATCCAGTGAAAACGTATTAGGGTTTGTAAAAAAATTGATTAGTGAAAAAGACTGTTGAGTATTAAAGTGCATTTTTAGGCGTATACACTTAAAAAAGTTCAATTTTATAGTAACCAGTTCTGTTTTCGAGAGAAAAAAATTAAAATATTACATTAAAAGGAGTGCCAAATCTAATTGATTTGGGCACTCCTTTTTAAATTATTTTTCAACTTAAACAAATTTATTAAAATTCCCAAACGCACCTTTAAAAGCATGTTACAGATTTTTCTGTACTTTAAAAAATAGCTGAGAATCTCCCCGTCAGCCCCACACACAGCAAGAGACAACCCTTGCGAGCTTTTTGGTGGGATTAAACTCAAATTAGCAATAAAGTTCAGAAAGTTTATATATTTATAAAATATATATTGGAAAAAGGTTTTGACAAAAATGGATCTATTAGTAAAATATAACTAATTGGAAAAATTTAATGTTAGGAATGATAGGTGTTATGTATGAGGATTTAAAATTGGAACGGGGGTATGAGTCTTTCTTAGATAATGACTATAAGTTAAAGGAAGGCTTGAGTGATTTTAGTGGTAAGAGGAATATAATCAATAAAAAGTTCAATACAAAGTATTTTGTATATTATGAAAATGGAAAAGGGATTTTGAAAAAGGAGAATCAATATAAGCCTTTAGACATAATTCATATAAAGAATTTCAAAAATAAAAAAATAATTTTCTATTGTGATTTATCCGGAAATATATCTTTTGTCATCTTGAGGAAGAATCTCAAACAATCGCCTAGTATGGTTATTGATAAATTAGAGAAAAACCCTATATATAGAAATATGGCTTTTATGTTTTTATCCTATTTATGGTTCTTCGGGATACTTCGATCCAAAGATAGTAAAAACTTTAATGAAATGTATTTGTCACTTGGATATAAAAAATCCATAAACTATAAGGTTCGTTTCTTGTTTCCTAAGTTTATTAGAGATCGATTTTCATTGAATACCAATAAGTTGTCCTTGTTCCTTCACTTATACTTTGTACGAATTTCATTGAAAGACATCTATTATTATTACTTAAAATCAAGCGATATCAATATACCAGTCTTTATTAAGACGGTCAGTGAACATGCTAATTACTATTATAATTTTAAAGAAAAGGTTCAGGATAAATACGATAAATCCCACTATATCTTTAATACTAGGTCGTTGAAGATCTCTAATACAGAGGTAGAAATGTATGTTAGAAAATCCGTTACGGGACAATATGTATTGGTTGTGACAAGTGTACTGAAAAATAGCATTATATTTAAAGAGAGATTGGCATACTGGATTACCAGGTTGAAATTCAATAGGGAAGTATATGATATATATTTCGAAAAATTTTCACAAGGAGCTTCAGAATCAGGGTTCGAACTATTTAAACATGGTGTAGAAATAGATAAGAATAGCATCTACATTCTGGATTCGAGTAACCCTCAATACCGGGCACTGAAAAATAGATATCCCCATAACCTGTTTGCAAAAAATAGCTTTAAATCTTTTTGTTATATCTTTTTAGCAAGAAGCTTTATTTCATCGGATTTAGTGTCCCATATTCAACGAAGGCTATATGATAATGATAAGAAGTTAAAGAAAAAAATACTTCAAATTAATAAAAAAATCTTCTTGCAACATGGTGTGTCGTTGGCGACAAACTTATTTGAAAGGGGTTATTATAACAAAAAAGTACCCATAGCTCCGGATTACATAATCGTGAATTCACAATTTGAGCGCAACCTTTTCATGGATAATTCTGTATATAAAGAAAAAGAACTTATCCTCACAGGGCTGCCTAACTTAGATTTATATGTTCGGTCGAGGAGTATGACCAAGGATGAAATAACTTTTTTACTAACGTGGAGACCCTGGGATCTGACTGGGGAAGTGAAGCAGGGAAGTTATATTTATAGATACTTAAAATTTATAGAATTAATGAAAGAGAACAAATTCTATTCAAACAAAAAAGTGAACGTCATTCTACATCCCAAAGCGAAACTGATTTTAAAAGAGCAATTCGAAGATCTATATAATCAGAATAGTCACCTGTTTTATGAGGGAGACATAAAGGATGCGTTAACCAAATCAAAAGTACTTATATCCGACTATTCTTCTGTCACTTATATGGCATTTTCAGGTGGCACGAATATCGTTTTCTACTGGGAAGATAAAAGTGTGTGTGAAAAAGAATATGGATCGAAAAATATTTTGCAAGAAAACATAGCATTTGGAGATGTAGTTTATGATTTCGATCATCTTCATCCTGTCATTGAGTCAAATTATCATTCTGAACAAAAAGAAACCCATTGCAAGACATTTAATCAATTAGTGGAATGTTCTCAAGGAAAAAACACAGTCAATACGTATAAAGCCATATCAAACATATTATAACTAAAAAAGATGCAATGAATACTCATTGCATCTTTTTTGTTTATTCATTATTTTGTAGAAGAATAATAGGGTTTATCAAAATAGAGTGTGTAGTTATCTAATAATTGATAGATATTATAAATACTATTCACTTGTTTATATGCCCAACCAATATCTGTGGCATATTGATGTGCCTCTTCAGGGTTCCATCTCATTTTATAGAGAGTATCCTGCTGGAATCCATCTCTATAAATATACCCCTGACTGATCAGCTTTGCTCCACCGATGATGGCTTCTTCAGGAGTGAACCATCCGTATTCATAAGCGGTTTGAGCACCACATTCTAATGGACAGGCATCTCTTGCCCCGTATCCATACATGTTGTACACTTTCACCCCGTTATAGACGACTCCGTTTGCCAGGGTAGATCCACCATTACCAGTTTCTAAAAGGGCGTGGGATATCAAGTAGACTTCATTTACTTTAAACGTATTGGCTGCGTCGATGAACGCCTGCGCCTTTCCGTCCAGGATCCCTTTACCTGCTAATACTTTTTCATTGACCTCTGTGGCACTTAGGTTAGCAGGCATTGAAAGCTTTAGGAATTGGTAATATTCAGGTGTTCCAAACGAAAAATTATCTGGGTCTAGATAATATCTTACATCTTCTTCTTTTGCCTTTTTCCAGGTGATTCTTACTTCAACCCAGTCACCTTGTTTACCAATAACATATACACCATCTCCAGTATAAAGCTGTTGTACAATGTTGTAGCTTGTTGTAGTGGTAGGTGATGATCGAACATTTACTCTATCGTCAGTTACGATCCCTTTTTCCATATCTACATAATCAGCATAGATATAGGCTGGTTCATTACGATATAGGTCTGTTTGTGGATTATAGGCCATCTGTTTATCCACCATTTCCTCAAACGTTAAACCGTAATCCGTTGAAGTCTGAATCACGTCAGTCCCAAGGGATTTTACATCATTTACGTAGATGTAACCAGTAGTTGCTTGTCCATTGATATAAACGGTGCATTCATACCAGTTTGTAGTAAAGGTTTTAAAAGTTAATATGGTACCTTTATCGTATTGCTTTAATTTGGTTGAAAGCTGAGAAGCCTTTGAGTAGATGTAGGTAGGGCTTTGCAGTGATATGCCCTTCAGTTCATCTTGTTGGTCAAAGACATTTTCAACGTGACTTGCGTGTATATATCCAGTCTGTTTATGGCCATTTACATAAACAACACATTCATACCAACCGCCAACAAAGGACTTGTAAGTTAAGAGAGTTCCTTGTGAATAGCTCTTGATTACTTCAGAAGAGGTACTTGCATCTGAAAAGATGTATGTAGGACTTTGAAGACCTACCCCTTTGTAGGATACCGGACTCTGAGTACCGTCTTCTACATCACTGGCATTAATATATCCTTTTGTTGCTTTTCCGTTTAGGTAAACCGTACATTCGTACCATCCATTTATAAATGTCTTATAAACAAGGACGGTTCCTTTAGAGTAACTTTTTAAGATGGATGAACTAGTTGAAGCATCACGATATATTGGAGTAGCGGATTGAACTGCTATCCCTGTTATACTCACTGGTTTTTCAACTGCATTTTCAACATCATTAGCGTTGATGTAGCCTGTCGTTGCCTTTCCATTCACATAAACTGTACACTCATACCATCCGTTAGCAAATGTTTTGTAAACAAGAACGCTTCCTAGAGGATAGCTTTTCAGGATCGTTGAAGTCGATGAAGCATTAAGATAAATATTCGTACTTGTCTGCTTTGCGACTCCTTTTAAGCTTTTTTGTTGTTCAAGTACATTTTCAACATCAGTAGCTTTTATATAACCAGTAGTGGCTTTACCGTTTACGTAAACCGTACATTCATACCATCCACTGATAAAAGTCTTATAGACTAATATACTTCCAACTGAATAGCTTTTTATCTTTTTAGCGCTTGTGGAAGCTGAACTATAGATAGGTGTGGGATCCCCCTTTGCGACCCCTTTAATTGACGTCTGATCTGGACCCACATTCTCAACATCAGTAGCTTTGATATAGCCGGTCGTTGCTTTCCCATCCAAATAAACCGTACATTCATACCAACCGGAAATCAACATTTTATAATAGAGAATGCTTCCTTGGCTATAGCTTTTAAGGACGGTAGAATTTTCAGAGGCATATGTATAGATGTTTGTTGGTGATTGCAACCCAACACCTTTCATCTTTACTTGGTTTTCCGCAATATTTTCTACGTCACTCTTGTATATATAACCTGATGAAGCTTTTCCGTTAACATACACAGTGGCAATATACCATTGAGAATTTAGGGATTGATATTTTAATATCTTCCCTTGTTCGTAGACTTTGAGTTTCTGAGAACTTTGAGAAGTTTCTTTATATACGATAGTAGGACTCTTTAATGCTACACCATACAATACTTCTCCACTTACTGGCTGTGCTGCTAGTGAAGTGAAAGATTTTTCGGAAAATTCATTAGTAACTTTTGCCTCAGGAGCTTCTGTACGTGTCTTCTCCTCATTCGAAGGCTCTTCTTCAGTCTCAAGTTCTTCTTCAGATGATTCAGTTTCGTCACTTGTTTTATCTTCTTTTTCAGGTGATTGCACTTCATCTTGAAGGGCAGTATCAGTTTCGTTAACCGGACTGTCTTCGATTGGATCTGGACTTTTTTGTAATGTAATGTGTTCGGTGAGAATATACCCCTGAATTTCCGTTTCTGTATTTAAATCATAATAAACAGCTAATGAATAGGGAGAGAGTTCTTCTTCACTCTTAAGAATTCTTACTTCAGAGTCATTCGGAACTTCTATCAGTACTTCACTAGTATCGGAAGGTTCTTTATACATATTCGATAAACCTTCTTGTTCTGAATTGGAGACGATTCCGATCTGAAACTCTTGAGATGTACTCATTTCTGCTAGGGCAGAAGGTGCAACACTAGTGAAGATAACGAAAATGGACAACAAAGAAAAACATATTTTTTTAAGTTTAATCATGATACTTTTTATTAATCCCTCCATGATAGAATAAATTTTAAGTAATTTACAAAATAATTACTTATATGACAAAATAATTCTATCATATGTCGAAAAATAAAAGAATAGCATTCTAGTAATGTTATATTACAATTCAGATTACATTTGAACTATAAATATGGAATATTTTTCATGTTTTTCGCTTAGGTAAATTTTTAATGAGAAATGAAAAAAGGAATCTGTGATCACAGATTCCTTTAGAGACCTTCTTTCACTCGTTTTTTGTGTTACTGCGTTATTCCGTCAGGGGCTGGCACCACTATTTCATCTTTCATTACTGAAATAATCTCCTTTTATGATAAGGTTTGATATGTCGAGAAGATTTTTCTCCCGATCTGTTAGCCCTGCTTTTATTGATTCTCCAGTGATTGAGAGGGGTTTCTCTACATAGCCTCCACTAGGAATCATAACGGTGTTGTTTGGTGCTGCAAGTAGGTTTATTCCAAGTGAGGTAGAGGAAATTTTGTTGCTTAATCCCATGATTGAACCAATAGTAGGGAATACATCAACTTGCCCTCCGATTGTATAATTAGTGGTTTCTTTAATGGAGGGATGATAAACAATGAAAGGAACAGTGGCAAACGTTCTATACCATTCCTCAGTAGATATTTCCTTTTGTAGCCATTTCTCCAATAGAGGTTTGTCCCGATGGAAAATCCCGTTATGGTCACCATAGATGACAATAATCGAATCTTCAAGAAGTTTTTGCTCCTTTAACGAATCGATAAATAGAGCAAGTGCTTCATCTGTATATCTAACCGTTTGAAAATAGTCGCCAAGTAAGGAGTTTTCTAGGCTATCTGGTAGTGAAAGGGATTTATGGTCAGCAAGCATTTCATAGGGCATGTGATTCGTTAATGTCACGAGCAAGGAATAAAAAGGCTTCGCTTGCTTTCCAAGAATTTTTGGCGTTTCAGTGAACATTTCCTTATCTCCTACACCCATTCCGATGATTTCTTTTTGAGGGAAATCCTCAATGGTTATATAGTCATCGAATCCCAGAGAGGGGTACATATGATCACGGTTCCAAAACGTCTTTTCATCAGCGTGAACAGCAAGTGTCGCATATCCCTGATCCTTTAATGCACCTCCGATGGAATGGTACGTATTATAAGGATACCTGAAAAATACAGATCCCGTTTTTAAAGGGAATAAGGATGTTTGAGTCAAGAACTCTGCATCTGAACTATTACCTCCTATGGTTTGAGCATAGAAATTTGGAAATACCAGGCTGTTTTTTAATAGATCATTAAGTGTAGGAGTGATCTCTTGGCCATCTATTTCCTTGTTCAAAACAAAATGCTGCAATGATTCAACTTGAATCATGATAAGATTCTTTCCTTTTCCCATTCCTTCATAATCATGTTCTATTTGAATGGTCGGCTTTTGGGAGAGTTGTTTCTCAATCCGTTTTCTGTCTTCTGAAGAGAGAGTGAAATTAGCATCCCGAATATGGAAATACGCATCCAGTGCGTGGTGGCCTATTAGACCATACTGAACAATCAAGTCTAAGGAATCATAAGCTTGAATGGGGTTTTCCATATGATCCAGATACACTAATTTAACTGGCTTTAATGAAATTGCCAGCATGCCAACAAAGCAAAAAGGAATAAATCCTTTAATCATGGATGGAGCTTTTTGATAAAGGAAGGTACGTCTGATAAAGAAAAATGGGAGAAAAATAAGGTCAGTAAGATATAACAAATACTTATAATGAAATAAATAGAGAATGCTGTCCCCGAGTCCCGATAAATTAGTGGTTTGATAAAAGGTTGATATGGTTATCGGTGAACTGTAGTAGTCCAAATAGAGAGTGTTCGAAAAGAGAACGATAGATATCAGCAAGTTAACTATAAGAGAATAAAGCAATCTCCATTTATTTTTGAATAAGAAAGAAAAAGCATAAAACAGTAGTAAAAATCCAATTGAAGTAGAGAATACCCCACTTGATAAAGTAGTATCGGTAAAGGTATGGAAGAGAATGATCTTTAAAAAAAGAATAGAGTAAATCAGTTCGTTCGACATACTCTGAATTCTGTCTCTTGTAACTTTCAATCCTTTCATGAAAAGTTCACATCCTACTAATGTATATAGAATTTAGTGTATGATTTCCAGATTAAATATATTCATTATAGGAAGTATTCCTTATTGTATGGGGAATATAATAATTGACTATTGCTTTATGATATACTGATGAAAATTTATTGAAGTTAGAGAATAAGGAAATTTATAAACAATTCTGTTATAGGCGGTGTACAATCATGAACCAACAACCAATCGCAGTCATAGGTACAGGAAGCTGGGGGACGGCCCTTGCAATGGTACTGGCTGACAATGGCTTAGACGTGAAGATATGGGGAAGAAACAAAGAAACCATTGATGAAATCAATCAATATCACAGAAACGAAAGATACATAAAGAACGTAGAGCTCCCGGAGAATATTGTGGGACATCTTAATCTGGAAGAAGCATTGGAAGGAGCGGAAACAATTATACTCGCGGTTCCTACCAAGGCTATGCGGGAAGTGCTCGCACAGATCCAGGCGGTACAAGAACAGGCCCTTACCATTGTTCATGTAAGTAAGGGGATTGAGCCTGAATCATTGTTAAGGATATCCGAGATCATCGAGGATTCGATGAACCCTGATAATCTGAAGGATATTGTTGTGTTATCAGGACCGAGTCATGCAGAAGAAGTGAGCATGCGCCAACCGACAACGGTAGTAGCGGCTTCGAAGAATCCGGATTCGTCCATTATGGTGCAAAATATGTTCACGAACCATTATTTCAGGGTGTATACGAATACGGATATCGTCGGAGTCGAAATAGGCGGGGCTCTTAAGAATATCATTGCTTTGGCGGCAGGAGTGGCAGATGGATTAGGCTATGGTGATAATGCGAAAGCGGCTTTAGTGACGAGAGGGCTCAGTGAAATTTCAAGACTAGGCTCGAAGATGGGGGCGAATCCCCTTACGTTTTCAGGGTTATCGGGCATCGGTGACCTGATTGTGACATGTACAAGCGTCCACTCCCGTAACTGGAGAGCCGGAAATATGCTCGGTAAGGGTATGGCATTAGAAGAAGTCCTCGATAATATGGGTATGGTTGTAGAAGGCGTAAGAACGACGAAAGCGGCTAAGCAGCTGGCAGAGAAATTAGAGGTGAGCATGCCGATCGCCGATGCTTTATATGATATTCTCTTTAATGGAGTCCAGGCGAAGGAAGCTGTAGATCGATTGATGCAACGTAACAAAACCCATGAAATGGAAGATCTCGTCGTATTGCTTGAAAATAAATTGATCGAAGAGTGAAAGAAAACCGTGAATCCTTATATGGACTCACGGTTTTCTTTGTCTTTATCTCGCTGCCGTCTTTCCTTTGATCGCTTTCTCATATATCTGCTCATATCTCTCTGCAGCAAAAAGATGGGAGTATTCCTGTACGATTTTTCTTCTGGCGTTTTGGGCAAGTTTTTCACCAAATTCGGGGGCGTCCAGTATTTCAATGATGGCATCGGATAATGCTTCTGTGTCTCTTTCCTCCACTAGAAGTCCGTCCTGATGATCGTGTATGATTTCTTTCAGTCCACCGACGGCACCGGCAATGACAGGAGAGGAGGAGCCCATTGCTTCTAATGCAGAGATGGATGTTGCTTCCTCTACGCCGTATGAGTGGATGCTGGGCACAAGTACAATATCAGACACACCGTACAAATATTTCATTTTATCATGGGGAACGGTGCCGAGGAGAAGGACATTCTCATCGAGGCCCTGCTTCTCCACTTCATTTTTAATGGCAGGCATCTGTTCACCGGTTCCTGCGTAGACCAATACCGTATCCGGATGTTTCGCCAAGACCTTATTCAAGGCAAGTGTTGGATAGATGACTCCGTTTTTCTCCGTCATCCTTCTTGGGACAAACAACATCTTCTTATCTTTAGGAATATTGAATTCATCTTTAATGGTAGACAAATCGAGCTTCTTCGGATCGAAATCTTCTACATCAATGAAGTTTTTAATCGAAGTCGCCTCTATCCCCGCCATTTTATAGACGTAATCTTTGATGCGCTGATCCACGGTCACGACTTCAGCTGCCAGGGAATAGGCTTTCTTCTCCCTCTCTCTGATCAGTTCATCCTCTTTGCTGCCTTCTTGAATGGCACCCCTGCTGATCGCTTCGAAGGAATAGTACCCGTGAACGGTTTCTACGACAGGGATACCGGAAGTCTCCGCAGCGAGGGTTGCGTATACATCTTGAGTGTTTACGACATCATACTCCTGCTTTAGTCGGTTGAGGTGCTTTTGGATCAGGGTCATCCGGTTTTGATCGTTCATGACCTGGCCGGCACCGGGCTTGAATTTACTGGCGATGAAACCTGGTGCCTGGGCATAGGCTTTACGGATAATTGGATTCAGCTCCGTGAAGGAAAGGACATCTACATGATGACCTCTTGCTTCTAATCCACTTTTCAATGTAGAAACATGTGTGGAAAGTCCGCCCTCGTGCGGATAATCAAAGATGGTTGAAAGTAAGATTTTCATCGTTATTAGCTCCTTTTCACTATAATCTTTCTTGCTAATGGCTGAATGGCATTGACCTTGAACACAATGGAAAGGGCAAGGTAGCCTGCGAAAATCAAGAGTGAAACAGCAATCGTTTCAAGAATGACGTTCATATCACCCGGGATCAGGTTCATCACAGGGATTACAAGGATCAGGACGCCGATGGTAACAAGGGTCAGCTTGCCTGCTTCTTTACTGAATTCTTTCGTATAGCTGCTCTTATCTTCATAATTCTTTAAAAGGTACAGGAAGAGGACGAGGCACTGCATCAGCATCGAGATACTGGATGCAAGGGCAATACCGCCAACCGCCATAAACTTGGATAATGTAATACTAAGCACGATGTTGACCAGAACGGCTCCCAAACAGGAATACATGGCAACCTTGGTTCTTTTCAGGGCGTAAAATCCGTTCATGAGAAAGTCACGTAAGGCAAAGAACACTAAGCCAAGAGCATAGTAGAACAATGCCTGATTGGTGATGGCGGTGGCTTCTTTGTCAAAACTTCCCCGCTGAAAGGCAATTTCGATTAAATTGTCGCCTATCAATACCATAAGCAGCGTAAAGGGAATACTCGCGAATAGGATAAGGGACGTTCCCTTTTGGATGATGCCAAAGAATTTCTTATAGCTTTCCAGTACTCCTTCCACCAAGGAAGGATACAGCACCGTAATCAATGGTGTAAGGATCACGCTGAGTGGTAGCCATAAAAGTCGATTTCCATAGTTCAGGGCAGAAACACTCCCGGTCTCGAGCCCTGTTGACACCATTCGATCGACCAGGCTGTTTAATTGAACACTGATGGCAGCGATGATGATCGGGTAGAAAAGGAGCATGATGTTGAAGATTTTCTGTTTGTGTTCCCGGAAATGGAAGTTAAACCTGATCTCTGCCTTTTTGAAAGAAGGATATTGAATAAAGAACTGACCGGCAGCCCCGATCAATACTCCGATGGACAATCCATATACCCCATATGTATTCGCCAGTAAAATCGTAGCCAGGATGATGACCACGTTTTGAATGGTGGCTGAAAACGCCGGCAACACAAATTGTTTATTCGCATTGAGAACCCCGGTGGAAATCGACGTTAACGTAAGAAAGACCATACTTGGTATCATGATTCTTGTAATCTTTACGGCCAGTTCCACCTGATCGGGAGAAAACCCCGGCGCCATCACTTTTATCAATGGTTGAGTGAAAAGCATGGTCACCCCGATAAAGAGAAGGGAAAGAATCAGGAAGAATGTTCCCAATAAGCTCATGAGCTTACGGGCATCCCGTTCGTTCTTGCTGCGCTCCTCCATGAAAAGGGGAATCGTTCCGGCCTGGATCGCAGTCCCAATGGCAGTAAATAACAGGGTAGGCACGAGGCTTGAGACAAAGAAGACATCCGCTACCTCTGAAGTACCGAAATAAGCAGCGATGATACTCTCCCGTGCGAAACCCAGGATCTTTCCTAAACCTGAAATGATGGTGACTAGTCCTATTGATTTAACTAAAGTGGGTATTTTCATTGAATTCCTCATTTGCTATCATCTTGATGGTTCATCCTCCAAGAGGTCTCTCTCCTTATATAGAAAATAACCTAATAAAGTGTAAAAGTAGAGAGTAAGGATCTTCTCTTCCAATACGTTATAGAATAGAGCCATGAGTAAGGCTGCAAGGATAAGGGAAAAGAGGACGGGGGATATGGTTTCATCCCTTCTCTTCCAAAGCTGAATCATGATCCCGACTATAAAGAAAAGAACAAAAAACGTACCGATCGTTCCGGTTTGAACAAGGAATTGTATGTATTGGTTGTCGGAATACATGCGATCGGGTAATCCGTATTGATCTGATATGGGAGAACCATAACTTAATGTGGCCGAATCACCAAAGGTCCCGAATCCGGTACCGATGACAGGATGCTCCATATAGATGTCTATTCCCTTGAATACGACATATAATCTGCCCCATTCTGTACTTTTTTGAATAATGTCATCCGAAAAGATTTCCTTAAACCGATTTGAAAAAGTGGATGATGGACGTTGATTAGTTTTATTATGGTCCTTCTCTTCTTCATTGTCCTGTTCATCGACTTGAGAGGAAGGATTTGTTCGGTCAGGGCTCTCTTGAGCTACAAATGTCTTGGCCGCATTGGCGGGATAATAAATGATACATAAACCAATAACCACTACCGCCACAAAGGATTTAAGCATTTTCCAGTCTTTCCTTAATAGAATGTATAGGATGAACGCAATCCCGAACGCCAAAATGGAACCTCTTGAATAAGTAAGACATAGCACACCGAGCATGAGTATCGCAGCACTGATGAGCGGCCATTTATATTTTTGAAACGTTTGGTAAGCATACAAGGTAGCAAATAGACAGATGGATAAATAGGTACCTAACACATTGGGGTTCGCTGTAAGTCCATATACTCTCATCTCATTGACAGAAGACAAATTCCAATTTTCCCAAGCTTCCGGGACGAACAGGGTTCTAGAAGAGATGAATTCAATCAATCCATGGATCGATAGAATCGTACCCATGATGACCGTTATACCGACAAAACGCTTGATATCCTTACGGGTAAACGTGAGTTCCCCTACGACGAATACCAGTAAAAACGTAATCAGAAAGGCTCTGTTTTGAAAAACAATGGCTTCAAGATCAACCCCCGTAGTAAAGGCAGCGATGGTCCCCGTTAAACAGAATAATGGGATTCCGATCGTCACAAGATATTTTGTGAGCGGGGATAAAGATTTTTTATGCTTTATGTACTCAATGATTGTCAGCACAAACAGAAAAACAATCACAACGTCACCTAAAAGTTTAAAACCATTATTTATTTCTATTAGAAAAGGTCTAATAGGGAAGTATACAAATAATAGCAGTAATCCATTCTTCTTATCCTTCCACACCAGGAATAGTGTCAATGCGATCGAAACAAGCGACACGGCCATATGTGTGAATATCAATGGCAACAGAATACTGATGCCGAAGAGAAGCCCAAGATGTTTATTCTCTGTAAACAATTCAATTCCACCCTTCAATCTATGTAACACTTATCTAAAGGTTACTTCTAGTATTAGCTTAATAAACGAATTTATAGTTTTATTTAATTTTTTGTAAAGATTCATAAAGAAATGATAATAATTTGATGACAATGCTAAAAATGGACCGTTTCTATTTTATTATAGATGCGGAACGGAAATTCCTTTATTTATGATGTTGGATTATGAATTGTCATTTTACTGTAATCATTCTTAACACAATTACTATTTCAGATTGAACGCACCTAGGATAGAATGAACATGAGAGAAATAGGAAAGGTAGTCGGCCATGAAGAATGAATCAGTGCAAATATTAGATATTCCTTTCGTGAATAAAACGAAGGATGATATAGTAAATGACCTTTATAATCAATATCTGAAAGAGGAGAAAAAAGCCTTTGTCGTAACGGCTAATCCGGAAATCGTCATGCATGCACGTGCAGATACAGATTACCTTTACACATTAAGTAAGGCGGATTACATCATTCCGGATGGG
Organism: Rossellomorea aquimaris; assembly: GCF_035590735.1. Classification (NCBI taxonomy): domain Bacteria; kingdom Bacillati; phylum Bacillota; class Bacilli; order Caryophanales; family Bacillaceae; genus Rossellomorea; species Rossellomorea aquimaris. The sequence goes on along the minus strand of NZ_CP141595.1, from coordinate 4,234,169 downwards.
ATAGGTGTGGTCATTGCCTCCAGATTGAAGAAACAGCCTCTGATCGAGAGAGTGCCGGGGTTTGAACTGATGGAAGAGCTCCTGGCTTTATCCAATGAACATCCGATTAGAGTATACATCGTCGGGGCGAAACCTGAAGTGCTGGAAAAAGCGGTGATCAATGTGAAGGGAAAATATCCTAACCTTCATTTGGTTGGATACCATCATGGTTACTTTGAGGATGGTAATGAAGAGATCATTCATGAGATCCAGCAATGTGAACCCGATTTAATATTGGTTGCACTTGGCTTTCCGCGACAAGAGAAATGGATTAAAGAAAATATGACCCGCGTCCAAAAAGGAGTCTTCATCGGAGTCGGGGGCAGTATCGATGTACTCGCCGGACATGTGAAGAGAGCTCCTGTAATCTGGCAAAAGGTTCATCTGGAATGGTTCTACCGCCTGTTGCAGCAGCCTTCGAGATGGAGAAGAATGGTGGTCCTGCCACAATTCATTTTTCATGTATTAAAGTCAAAAGGATAACTTATATAGTATGGAGAGGAGGATTTGATTCATGAAGATATTACATCTCAATGCCGGAAACGAAAGTGGTGGAGGCATGTATCATATCCTATCTTTACTAAATGAGTTAAACCGGGAAGAATTCTATTTAGGTGTTTTTGAAAAAGGTGAAATGTACGACCGTGCCCGGAGTCTGGATATTCAGACTGTATTATTCAATCAGAGCTCCAGATTTGATTATTCTATTATAAAAGAGATCATACATTTCATTCGGTCAAACAGTATCGACATCATTCATACCCATGGAGCAAGGGCGAATTGCTACGGGGCAATGATACGCACTTTTGTCGAGGTAAAGTGGATGGTGACCGTACATAGTGATCCGAGAGATGACTTTATGGGAAGGGGCTTATCAGGGAAATTTTATACTTTTCTGAATCTGAAAGCTCTAAAACGAGCAGACCATCACCTGGCCATTTCAGAACGCTTTAAGCAAATCTTACTGAATCAAGGCATTCCCGATAAGAAAATTACCACTATTTTAAATGGTATCGATTTCAATAAAGTTTTAGAAGCTCCACTTACAAGAGAGGAAATTGGGGTGAAAGAAGGAGATTTTACAATCATTATGGTTGCAAGGCTTGAAGCGGTCAAAGGTCATAAGGTAGCTTTGAAAGCTGTGCGGAATCTGATTGAAAATCATCACACTGACATAAAAATCCTCCTGATTGGTGATGGCTCTGAAAGGGAAGCTTTGATAAAATATTCAGAAGAACATGGGATTTCCGGCCATGTCTTATTCCTGGGACACCGGAACGATGTAGAGAGAATCTACCCGATTGCGGATGTAGCGATTCTGACCTCATACAGTGAAAGTTTCCCCTTGGTTCTACTTGAAGCTGCAAGGGCAGGTGTTCCTGTCGTGACAACGGACGTTGGCGGAGTGGATCAGCTCATTCCGGATGATAGCTACGGCTGGATCATCCCCGTTGAAGATTCGGATCAACTTACGGAAAGTCTTGAAGCTGCCATGAGGAAAAAGGAAGAGGGAAGTCTCACCCTTATGGGAGAAAAGATAAAAAAATACAGTAAAAGACAATTTTCGGTAGAGCAATTCGCCAATAACGTTTATAATGTATACTTGAAGCTAGGAAAGTAAATTGAGTATGTATTAATTACCTGTTTCGCAAGTAAAGTTACCGGGTAGATTAACTACAAGAGGTGTGACAATGATGTTAATTCTAACCTTAATCTTATGTTTTTTGTTAACTTTGGGGATAACCCCGTTAGTGAAGAAACTTGCCTATAAAGTGGGCGCAACGGATCAACCCAATGTCCGTAAAGTCCACCAGAAAATAATGCCACGTCTTGGAGGTCTCGCTATCTATATAGGGTTTATAGCAGGATTTCTGATTTTACGTCCTGAAGACCCATATGCTGGAGCGATCATCCTGGGAAGTGCTGTCATCCTCTTAACCGGGATGGCGGATGACATCTTTGAATTATCTCCCCGCCTTAAATTATTGGGTCAGCTGACAGCGGCGTTTACAGTGGTACTTGGCGGAGTTCAAATCGAATTCATTAACCTGCCTTTTGGTGGTGTGCTGGAGTTCGGTATGTTCAGCATTCCGATTACCATCCTCTGGATTGTAGGGATCACAAATGCGATCAATCTCATTGATGGATTAGACGGATTGGCTGCAGGAGTATCGACGATTGGACTTGCCACAATCGGTTTCATGGCGATGCTTAAAGGTGACGTCTTTGTTATGTCCCTTGCATTGATCCTGATTGTCAGTACACTCGGATTTCTGTATTTCAACTTTCACCCAGCGAAAATCTTTATGGGTGACACGGGGGCGCTGTTCCTTGGATACATGATTGCCGTACTCTCCATGCTTGGATTTAAAAATGTTACTATGATTTCCCTTATCGTTCCGCTCATTATCTTAGGTGTCCCTATTTCAGATACGTTCTTTGCGATCATTAGAAGAATTGTCAACAAAAGTCCATTATCCGCTCCTGATAAATCGCATTTGCACCATTGCTTATTGCGGATTGGATTCACACACAAACAAACCGTCATCATCATTTATGCGATTGCAGCTATGTTCAGCTTAGCGGCCATCATATTCTCCATGTCGACGGTGTGGGGCGCAATGATTGTGATAGCGGTACTGCTCATAGCAATTGAGTGGCTCATCGAGAGTATCGGACTTGTCAATTCAAATTATCAACCGTTGATAAAGTTCGTTAAAGCTAGAGCGACAAGAAAATAATCATGAAAAAAGAGTAGAGACTTATTCGTTCTCTACTCTTTTTTGTTATTAAAAAACCTGCAGAGAAATGTCTGCAGGTTTTATTCCATTATTCATAAGTAGCAGAAGGATTCTCTTCTTCACTCTGTTCAGAGTAATCGATATCTCCGGCTGTTGATCGATTGACCTCAAGGTGATCTTGTAATTCAATACTCGTATTGGCCAGGCTGGTATCGTCCAATAACCAATAATACACATTTTCAATATAAGTATCTTCCCCTTCAAGGGAAAGGGTGTTCAGGTCCAACTGTTTCTTTAATCCGTAACTGGAAAGGGCCTTCATCTCATTAAAGGTCATGTTGGTTTCCATATTGTCCCCGATGGCTTGGATGATATCATCATATTTGGTCAAGGCATTGGCAGATACTGCTTTCTTCATCACACCTTTAAGGATTTCCTGTTGACGTTTACCACGCTCGATATCATTATCCTTTTTCCGGGTTCTGGCCAGTGCTAAAGCTTCTTCCCCGTCAAGCGTCTGCATTCCAGGCAGTAAATGAATGGCGTTTGCCGTATCTTTTGAGTTTTGCTCATAGAGCTCATATGGCACTTCTACATTTATGCCATTCAGTGCGTCTACCACATCGATGAACGCATGGAAGTTCATTTTCACATAGTAATCGACAGGTATATCAAACATGGTTTCAACCGCTTCGATGGAAGCTTTGGGGCCGCCATACGCGTGTGCGTGGTTAATCTTCGTATTGTATCCTACTTCTGGTAAGTACACGTAGGAATCACGGGGGATACTAACGAGTTTAACGGACTTTTCCTTTTCGTTCAGGGTGGCGAGCATCAGGGCGTCAGAGCGGGTTGAGGAGCCGAAATTACGAGTATCACTTTCATCGACTCCGATAAATAAGATGGACACGTTATCGATGTTGGGATCAACCTTTTCATCCCGTAGTTCGGATTTCTCACGGCCCTCTATATTATTGTACGAATCATTAAATACGGTTTCAGCTTTCTTATACAACAGTGCTCCATATCCAGCAACAGAAAATGTGACGATGAGCAGGGGGATGATGAGAAAGAACACAATCCTTCTCCTGCGCTTCTTCTTTTTCATAGTATTACGATAATTCCGTTCAATCGACATATATAGAAAAACTCCTTCTTCGAGTAATCACACCAATAAACAATATTCGACGTATTATTCCAATTTCTATTGTACTACTTTACCCATAAAACCGTAAAATGAAATTTATATTACAAGAGGGACTGACCTCGAATTTCGAGGTCAGTCCCTCCATAAGTACTATATAGATGACTCGAGGTATTCTACACTACCCTCGGAAATTTCACCCTGCCCATTCGTAAGCTCGGTCATCCAATCCACAAACTGCTCCTTAGAGGCTTCTTCCACATACACATCAACCTCAACAGCTTCTAAGTAATGAATCTCCTTGAGCTGATAATGAGACGATCTCACTTCATTTTCAACCTTACCAAGCCACGTATAGTCGATCTTCGTCTTCATCACCCTCATAAGGCGTCTTTCAACAATCCCTGTAGCATTGAGGCCTTCAGACGTGGCACGTCCATACGCCCGGATAAGCCCGCCTGCACCAAGTTTGATCCCCCCGAAATAACGAGTCACAACGACAACGGTGTCCTTGAGGTCACGTTTTTTTAATACTTCAAGCATAGGGACTCCGGCTGTGCCACTCGGCTCCCCATCGTCATTCGCTTTTTGAATCAGATTATTTTCACCAATCATATAGGCAGAGCAGTTATGAGTGGCATCATGATGCTTCTTCTTGATAGAGGTGATGAATTCCTGTGCTTCTTCCTCGGTTTCCGCACGAGTCAAATATGCGATGAATCTGGAACGTTCAATATTGATTTCGTGCTCTCCGTAACCCTTGACGGTATTATAGTGATGTAGCAAACTCATTTCTCCTTTCCCTCTTGCCGCAGCTCCCGACAAAATACGCTCTTTTCTCCTAATACTACTATATATAAAAATGAAGCATAATGCACAAATTGAGAGCCACATAGGGTATTGAGGCAGGTAAAAACTGGTTCTACATGAAATAATGGTAATACAATGTAATCAAACTTTAATCTCCGACAATATGTGACATGGTATAATGGACGCTGATAGTAATACTTCAGTTGTTCCAAAGCTCTGAAAGGGAAGTCGAATGGTCTAGATAATTCCCATTCATTCTCTTATGTTCCCGGAGCGAATGATCCCTTGGTAGAGGTATTACATAGGAATATGCCTAGATGAATAAAGGAGTTTTGTGATTTTACATGGAATTGATAATAGGTAGATGAGTGGTAGGTCGATGGACATAATGAAATGGCTGAAACTCAAGCTGAAATAACCGATTATTGCTATGTAAGTATAGTTTTGCATGAAGCTTTATTCTGGGTTGACTACTATTGTGGAACAAAAGAGGGGTGTACCGTGTCACTTAAAAAAATAGACACCAAGATGTTAGATAGCATCCTGAAAAAGATGGTCGATACGGTTGACGAAAGTAAGGATGAAATCTTCCAGATTGGCGAGCAATGTCGAACTGATTATGAAGATTTGATGAAAGAACTGCTGGAAGTGAAAGAAATGGTCTTGAAAGTGATTGATGAAGGAGATCACCTCCAACAGAAATCGAAGTTTGCACGACTCAGACTATCTGAGGTAAGCAAGCATTTTCAAACCTATTCAGAAGATCAGGTAAGAGAAGCGTATGAAAAGGCTCATGACCTGCAAATGAAGCTATCCATGAATAGACAGCAAGAAAAGCAATTGAGAGACCGTCGGGATGAACTGGAAAGACGGTTACACGCACTCGGGGACACGATTGAACGGGCAGAAAATCTTTGCTCGCAAATATCCGTCGTTCTGAATTATTTAAATAGTGACTTAAGGCAAGTTGGTGAGGCACTTGAAGATGCGAAGCAGCGTCAGGATTTCGGTCTTCAAATCATCGAGGCACAAGAGGACGAGCGAAAACGCTTATCCCGTGAGATTCATGATGGTCCTGCGCAAATGATGGCCAACGTCTTAATTCGTTCCGATTTAATCGAGCGGGTTTTCCGTGAAAAAAGCACAGACGATGCCATCCATGAAATACGCGACCTCAAACGGATGGTCCGCTCAGCCCTATATGAGGTCAGGCGCATCATTTACGACCTCAGACCAATGGCACTTGATGACCTGGGGTTAATTCCTACCCTCAAAAAATACTTGAGTACAATCGAAGAGTATAACCAGGAGACCTCCATTCAGTTTGTGAATATGGGGCTCGATATCAGACTTCCTTCAAAATTCGAAGTCGCTCTGTTCAGATTAGTACAAGAAAGTGTTCAGAACGCACTTAAGCACGCTGAAGCAACACATATTCAAGTTAAAGTAGAAGTAAAGAAAGACCAAATAACAGTTGTTGTCAAAGACAACGGCAAAGGATTCGACAAAGACAAACAAAAAACAGGATCCTTTGGCATCATGGGGATGAATGAACGTGTCGACCTTCTTGAAGGAGACATCACGATTGACTCAAAAGTAGGAACAGGAACGGTCATACTGATCCAGGTTCCACTTAATAAGTAAATTTTTCCAAGGTTTAGGGAGGCGAAAGACATGGCAACAAATATTGTTATCATTGATGATCATCAGCTTTTCAGAGAGGGAGTAAAACGAATCCTTGAATTTGAACCTTCTTTCAACGTAGTAGCAGAAGGCGATGACGGTTCAGAAGCCATGAACCTAGTTGAAACACACGAACCAGATGTTGTCCTGATGGACATCAATATGCCTGAAACAAACGGCGTAGAAGCAACACGTGAACTGATGGACAGATACCCGGATACGAAGGTCATCATCCTATCCATCCACGACGATGAAAACTATGTAAACCATGCGTTGAAAACAGGAGCACTAGGTTATTTATTAAAAGAGATGGACTCAGAGGCACTGGTTGACGCAGTGAAGATCGTTGCAGATGGAGGCTCTTACGTTCATCCGAAGGTAACTCATAACCTGGTAGCAGAATACAAGCGCCTGGCAAACGCCCAAAACTCAGGTGGATTCCAACAATCCGAAGTTCGCCGCCCGCTTCACCTATTAACGCGCCGCGAGTGTGAAGTACTGCAAATGCTTGCTGACGGTAAGAGTAACCGCGGAATCGGTGAAGGCCTATACATCAGTGAAAAAACTGTCAAAAATCATGTAAGTAATATATTACAAAAGATGAATGTGAACGACCGTACCCAGGCAGTTGTAACTGCGATCAAGAACGGTTGGGTGGAAGTACGATAATAGGGAATTGTGTATTGTTAATTTGTTGTTGAGAGAGCGGCCCTTCTTTGAGAAGGGCCGTTTTTTTGGATTTAGATAGTTGTGAGAGGATATAGAGGCTATGGGCCGGTTCAGGGGATGGGAATTTGTAACGCTAACAGGCTTCTAGGCACAATAATTGCGGCTTGACTAAAATCGTGGGGGAATTCAGATAATCATGCGAGAATTGAGTTTTGTAAGCAGGCATAGGCACAATCATGTCGCACTTGAAATCTAGTAAATATCGAGAAGAGGAGGGAGGTCATCCAACAGGTGTTCTAACGGGTAGTATAAGTGACACTTCTATAATAAAACCCATTGACCAAGGGATGGGAATCCAAACCTTGGTCAAGGGATATACGAGTAATCTACTATTCTATCTTGATAGTGTGATCGAACCGACAGATTTGTCCTTAGCTTGATCATTCACCAGTACCTTTAGCCCGTAATGACTGATATTACGTCCTGCATCTGGCAGATAGGAGTTATTGTAATCCTTCCTATCATTAAATAAAGGTATTCCACGTTGACTTGCAAGTGTCAGGGTTTGATCAGGATAGACCAGGTTCAATCCGGAAGTCGGCATGAAGTTGAACGCCGCATCTGCCACATGGTAACGAGTCGAGGCTTCTACACCTGTGCTCCATAATAGATTGGTATCATCATGTGCATCCACTACCCCTAAGAAACCGTCCCCAGGATGGAGACCCGTCCAGTTATCTGTAAAGGTGTCATCTACATACCAAACGACCAGACCACCATCATAGCTCATCAAAGAATTACCACGTGCGATATTGGCGAGCCCTTCATCTACACCTTGATGGTTGCGCCATTCCAATAAGTAATAATGATCAACATATTTGTTACCGTCAAAACGTTCAAATCCATTTAACGTGAAAGGAGTCGTTGTACTTTCAGCGCCATCTTCTACTACTGTATCGCCATCTGCCACGACCTTAATATTATCAGTAAAGAATCCTGTTAGTGATGTACCCCAGTCTGTTGCATAACGGAATCTCAGCTGAATTTCCTGTCCGGCATACTCGGATAAATCAAATGATTGTGGTTCCCAGCCATCTGATGTTCCCGTGAAACCAGGCATAGAATTCAATATAGTAGGATAACCTTCAGCTACCACATCATCGCGGGTGTTTTCATTTCCTAATGATTTCCAACTTCCCCCGTCATCAGTGGATACTTGCACAAATCCGAAATCCCATTGTGCTTCAATATCATACCAGGCGTCAAACGTCAGCTCAGCAGAAGACTTGCCTGTTAAGTCAACATTTGTCACCATATTCGTATCGATTTCATCCGCTTGACCGCCCCAATACTCATAGCTTCCTGAAGCAGGAGTATTCACGGCTGTCTTCTTCTGAGGCAGGTTTACTTGAATCGCCTGATGGTTTTGGCCGTTCGGAGAATTTGCCTGATCGAGCAAGTAATTCGTTCCTTTTTTCTTAATATCTTCAAAGTCAACTACTGAAGGTTGAGTCCAATTTCCACCCAGAGTGGATTGTAGGTAGGACTTTGCCCAAGGAGAAAAGCCTGTTGGTTCTGTCCCGGGAATCTTACCTGCCCACGAACCTGCAGACATGATAGACCAATACCCAACGGCATCCCCCGCTCCGGAATAAATCGTATCGTATTCATCCGGTAATCCCAGGTCATGACCATATTCATGAGCGAATACACCGGTAGCCCCATCTTCAGGCATCATTGTGTAATCATAGAATCCCGGTTTACCTTTTCCAAGTCCATCCTTGTCAACAAATACTGCGGATCTGTGAGACCAGATGGCATTATCAAATAAAGAACCGCCTCCAGCTTCCTGACCCATACCAGCATGGATGATCTGCAAGTGATCGACTAACCCATCCGGCTCCCAATAGTTTCCGTCACCATCTAAATCATGCGGATCTTCTAAGTCATAATCCTCAAGGGGAATTCCTGCCGCAAGCGCTGCAGCATAAGTATCAGCTACCAATTGTTTCGATCCGCCCGGAGTCACATTATCATGTCCCCCTGAAGCTTTGTCTGCCCCGTAATATGCTGCCGTGCCTGGAACCTCAAGCCATCCGTAAGCGTTCCCTTCAATTGTATAAGTCCCGCCTGATTGTTCTTCATAGTACTGCTTTTGCGAAACGAAGTTCTCGCCATTAGGCCCTGTTACGCCATCGTCTCCAAAGATCATCTCTTCGAAGTGCTCCTTGTTGTAATCCTCATAGTAGTTATCCGTTTCACTCGGTTTAATATTATTATGTTTGAAATCCGAGTATTCTACCATCAATGTAAGCAGCTTCCCTTTTTTGGCTACACCTGGTGAAGGTGATTCCTTCACGGGATCCGGGTGCTTGGTGCTTCCTTGTAATTTACCGCTGCTTTTCTTTGTAGCGTCTTTGAACTTCTGGTGCTTTTCAGATTCAGCTGCCTTCGCCTTAGGGGCGATGGGATCTTTTACGTTAGTATCTTCCACTTTCTTTCCCTTTAACTCAATATACTTTTCCAACTCTTTTTTCTTGGTAGCATCAGAAGCTTTAGATGATATCTTTCCCTGCTTGATCAATGAGGCTAGCAATCTCTCATCATTGATCAAGGCCGCATCTAACGTCCCGATAAAATGTGAATGTGAATCCGATTCTTTTACATGACTTCCTGTCACTACACTTGCCGAAACAGATGAACTTACCGGAATACCGGCAAATAAAGTTCCTGCCATCACAACTGAAGTGATACCTGTTTTGAATAACTTGTTCATGCGAAACCCCCTAATTGTTTTTTGGTACATTACCATATTATTCTATTAAAAATCACAATGGTAGAAGAGTTGCTCATCAAATTACGACATATTGAGGGGGGCTTTTCCATGGTGTAGATCCCTTCTCCAGCTCATTTTGGAGCTCTAAACCTTATCATGGCTTGCTTTTCACCTAAGGACATTTTGAAAGAAACCTCAAAAAAATTTGTCGTTTTTTAACGAACATTTTTGTTCGTTATAACGTTGACACTTTTATCCAAGTCTAGTAAATTTGTGAATACAGGCGATAAACACAATAGGAGGATGTGATGAATTGAAAAGAAAAATGTTGAAAATATTCACTTATCTCCTGACGATATCTGCTCTATGCTGCATTGTATTTCTCTTATTCGTCTCCTATCAAGCGCAAAAGGATCCTACTAAGATACCATCGTTTTTTGGGTACAAGCCATTAACGGTCCTGACAAATAGTATGGAACCCAAGATCAGTGCAGGTGACATGATCTTTGTAAAAGAGACAAATGCCGACGCAGTCAAAAAGAACGAAGTCATCACCTTTCATACGGCGGATCGAAAGGTAGTGACCCACCGAGTGGTTCAGGTAACCCCCGAAGGTTTTCTGACAAAGGGTGACAATAACAATGTAGAAGACAGCTGGAAGGTGCAGCCGGATAAGTTAATCGGGGAAGTCGCCGTCATTCTGCCGAATGCAGGATTCGTGGCCAAATTCATTTCCAGTAAGCTTGGGTTTTCTCTGTTTGTTCTGTTGCCTTTTCTTCTATTTATTCTGATTGAAGTATTTGAGCGGACGAACAGATACTTTAATAGAAAAGAAGATACTGTCTCTACCAAGGTTTAATCGTATCCGGGTTTAATGAAAGAAAAAAATATAACAAACTTTGAGGAGGAATTTTTTACTATGAAATCAGTTAAAAAAGCATTATTGGCAACATCTTTGGCAGGAGCGCTAGTTGTAAGTGCAGGATATGGTACATATTCTTGGTTCACATCCAGTACATCAGCAGTGGGGACCATCGATACAGGAAATCTATCGGTAAATAACGGGGAAGCCATTTCAACACCATTATTCACAGGGGCAAAGTTTGCACCATCTCAAGTGGTTTATGGAGAATTTGTTACTTTGGAAAATACAGGTGATTTGACACAAAACTTAAAATTAACCTATACGGGTTCAGTGGATAAAGCTTCGGCAGATCCGTACAAAATTTACTACATGGCCTTCAAATATAAAGCGAAGCCTGATATGGACGAATTGAACGATTGGAGAATGCAATGGGAAAAAGGCTTCTTTAATGGGAACCACAATCCACAAATGAGCATGGCTAAATCTGCGGTTGCTTCATTACCTAAAGGAGTAGAGGTCATTACCGGAGAAGCGACAGTGGAGGAAGCACAAGCAATGTCGGCTCTTGCAAAATCTTCTACGGAAGGAGATAAGACCTTTAAATTTGGCAAAGACGAGTTCTTTACACTGGAAGAGGATCAGTACATTACAATGGCATTTGATGTGAAACTTGACCAAAGTGCAGGGAACGAGTATCAAGGTGCAAAATATAGTGGAAATCTAATGGTTCAGGCTAAGCAGACAGACCAGGGTGCTAAATTCGAAAACAAGAAATAAGGTACGGAAGGATGGGGCAGTCGCTCATAGGCTGCCTATCTCTATTGAAAGGAGAATCTAATGAAAACGCTACATAATGGATTTAAAGGGAATGGATCCCTTATAGCGATTTGCGCCTTCCTTATTCTTTTCTCCATTTATTTAATTTCAACTGCCTTAACTTCTATACCAGGAACATATGCATGGTTTACCTCTGGAACAAGCGCAGCGGGAACCATTCATAATGCCACAACAGAGGACTTGCTGCAGATTCAATCCTCAGAAGTACAATATGGAAGCAATTGCTCCATTGAAAACACTTTAACTATAAAAAACATTTCAGATATGAGTACAAAGGTGACCGTATTATTCCAATTAGACAGCGGAGAGGAACTGCTCACAAGTCAGAAACTGAAACCGGGACAATCCTTAACCACTGCCCCGGATGCCATCACGGACATAACGGGCGGGTGTGAGGCAACCTCCTTAACTTATCACATCCGGGGATTTATCAACTATGTTGATGAACCATATATCGTAGAGGTGGACTCAAACGAATTGAAAGAAACGATTGTGCAGGAACCGGTTGAAAGTAAGGTGGAAGAAAAGCCAAAGGTGGAAGATGAAACAAATGTAGATGGACAGGATAAGGCTGAACCTGAGGAGGAAGCGGCTGAAAGGCAGGAAGAAACTCCTGTAAAGGTTGAAGATGAAGAAGAAGAAGTGGATCCGCCTGTTGTTGAGAATCCGGAGCAGGAGGAGAAGACGGCAGACAAACCAGAAGTAGAAGAAGAATCAGGTAGTAAAGAAGAGCCAGAAGAAAATAAGGAAGATGATTCAGCAGAGAATCATGACATGGAAGTGAAAGAAGAAGCGGTACCAAATAGCATAGCCAACGAATAAAACAGGAAAGATCAGTCCGGATCATTTACCGACAGACTGATCTTTTTGTTCTTTTGTAAAGCTTGTTCCTAATATGATTGATTTACAATGAAGCGAAGGAAGAGCAAGAAATAGTTTTGCAGATTGTTTGACACTAATCAATATGAGATGATTAGTTTAGCAGAGACTAGCATGAGGGGTGTATTGTTTGGAAAGGGAAAAGCTAAAGGTATTCACTACAATCTCATTTTATATAGCCATAGCTACATTGATTGTTATTCCTATATCATTATTTCCACCTATACCAAACGTGTTTGGATCCTTGGCATTTTTCCTATCCCTGATTGGCATCCCTTTAAGTTTCGTTTCAATGTTCAGCAAAGAAAATGTATCTAAAAGAATGTTTGCTTAGATAGTAAATCTGTTGCCTTTAAGCCTTATTATTTACTCCTTACTGATGGAATTTATCGATGAATTCCTTCGTACAGCACCTTAGATGACAACAAAAAATCCACTCCCAAACCAGGGAGTGGACCCATCCTAATGCTTTCTCCTTGCAAAATCAACAAACCGGAACATATCCAACCGGTGCCTCGATTCCGTATACTCAAACAGTGTTGCATCCTTCAAATGGACAAAATTCTTCACAACAACCACATGATCATAGCTACCTAAATCAAGATATTCCCGGTCCTCATCCGTACACGCTTCCACGACAATCTCTTTTTTGGCAAAATCGATCGGAAGTTCCAGTCTACCCTCCAGATATTCATAAATGGAGTTCTCGCATATTTCTTTCGTCAACAAAGGAACTTGTTCTTTCAGAAAATAGGATTTGTCCAAAATAATTCGCTCCCCGCTGATTTGACGGGAGCGAACGACTTTCCAGACTTCCGCGTTTGCAGAAGTCATGAGCTGTGAAGCAACCTGTTCATCGGCACGCATAAGGCCAAATTCATGCACGGAGGTCTCAATCTGATCCCGGCCCATCGAAGTCTGCAGCTCTTTAAAGCTCACAAGCCCTGAAATCGGAAAGCTCATCCGCGACACATCGAGTACGAGGGACCCTTTCCCGCGAAGCTTCTGAATAAATCCTTTTTGCGCCAATAATGTAAGCGCTTTACGTATGGTCTCACGTGAAGTGGCGTAGATCATCGTGAGCTCGTTTTCCGATGGCAGGATCGAACCCGCTGTATAGGTACCATTTTGTATTTTTTCAGAGAGATCCTCGAAAATTTGTTTGTATTTATTGCTTTTCGTCATAATATCACCTGCTATTATTTTACCATAATTAATAGGAAGAAATGAGATTGAACTTGAGTGTTGTGAATATTTTCAATAGAATGGAGATAGCGCAAATTTTTAGAAATGGGTGAAGAGCATTGTCGAAACAGCATTGGAAGAAAATCATGTTGGGAATTGGCATGAGTACATTACTACTGGGTGCTTGTGGTGCAGACGAAGAGAAGAAGGAAGAGAACACAAACAGTACGGAAGAGGTAAAGCCAAGTGAAGACCCGGCAACGGACGAAGCGGCATCTCTGAATCAAATGACACAAATCGTTGAGGATGCGAGCGAGCTGAAAGAAGCAGAGGGTATCCCGGAAGAAGAGAAAACGGCGATCAACGCAGCCTTTGATCAATATATCAATGCATTTAACGAAGAAGACTTCGAATCATACATGAGTGTCATCTCGAAGACACCGGTGAATTTCGAATACGCGGATGAAGAGCGTTATGTGAAACAAATCTTTGACTCCGTCGATTCAAAGCGTACGGTTGAAAACGTGAAGATCATCAATTACGCTGCCGGTAAAAAAGCAGATGTGTATGCTGATATTGAAGCGACCACGAAGGACCCGAACAGTGATAAAGAAGTGACCCGTTCCGGTAAGCAAGTGACCGTCTTCCATAAGAAAGAGGATGGATGGAAGGTTGCGGCTATTTTCTTCCTGGCGAGCGAAGGGGAAGAGGAAGCAGCAGAATAAAAATGAAAGGCTGTGCTCGAGCGCAGCCTTTCATTTTTATTTTTGATTCAATCGGTGGTATAGGTTAAATAGTTCATCAAGTTCCTGACTAAGTCTCACAGTGGCGGGATGTGAGAAACCGTGGTATTGTGCAAAATATTTTAGTTCCAAGCGTTTTGTTTCCATTTCTTGAGTGATATTTTGAACTTTTGGCGTAACGTTCATTGCAGGAACTCCTTTTTGCTTTATTATCCCACAGAAGGAGTATAATGTTAACTTGTTTATGTATTTGGTTTACTATTGTGAGTGCTGATCTGAACTCTTCTTGAAGAATTTTGAACGCACCAAGAGTAAAACGATAGCAAAACTATAATTGACAACAGCAATGATCGCAAATGCCGGAAATTGGTCAGGCATTGGATTGCCGGAAAGAATGGCAGGACTGATGATCGCCAGTGGCAGTGTTCCACTGATGATGCCCATGATGGCAAATACAAGCAGCCCGATCCGAACGATTTTCCTAAGGGATGGATTGTCCGAGAACATAGATAAACCTCCTAGTATGTGTTTTCCTCGCGATCGGCTTCCTCACGAATTTTTTTATCTTCATCCGTTACATATCCGTTATGTAGAGCGTCTTCGATTAAATTACGGTTAAAAAATACATTATAATCGGGCGAAATATTTCCTTCCGGATAAGGGACGCCGATATAGTCGAACTGCTTATTTGTGCTACTTTGAATTTGATTATACCCATAGATCATGACGCTTTTTTCTACCTGCTTCAGCTTTACGACCGTTCCGATAGGGAGGAGCTTCCCAGGGTCAAGTGCTTCTTCCTGAACCTCTTTTTCCTTTGTTTCGCTTGTTTGATCACTTTTAGCCTGACTGCAGCCAATCAATGAAAATGCCAGTACAAATAAAATAAAAAGAAATTTAGTCCTCACGATGATTGTTCTCATTTCTTCGGTTTTTTTCAATGTCTGCTTCAACTTTTTCTCTCATTAACTCTTCGGCTGGTGAAACCAATCCGGGATGCATGACATCTTCAATCAACTCACGATTGAAGAAGACATTGAATTCGTCAGTCAGGTTACCTTCCGGATAAGGAACGGCTATATAATCGAAAATATTGTTTGTTTTCTTTTGTATCTGATGTCGTCCATAGATCATGACCGGCTTTTCCACTTTTTTTAATTTGACGACGGTTCCGATCGGTAGAAGGGTGGGAGTTGAATTACTCATTAGCAATGACCTCTTTCTTGAAGAATTTTGATCGAATCAATAGAGCCGCCACACAAGTCCCATATAAGAATAGAGCCATCATGGACAGAGGGAGGCTTACGTATGAGAGTTGATCTTTCGGAATAACCCATAAGAGCAATACGGAAAACAAAATAGTTCCGCTTAACCCTATGAAAATAGCATAAAATAATAATGCGAAGCGTACTGCTTTCTTGACGTTTTTTTTGTTTGTACTCATGAAATATATACCACCCGTTTTTCTTCAATTTCTTTACTCGTCTTTCTCGAATCCTCCCTTTACTCCAACCCCAATGCCCAAGGCGGCATATACGCTTGTTTCTAAACCTATAGAAGCACTAGCTCCTGCGCTGCCCAGAGAAAGGTCGACACCTACGTAAGGGTCATATTCAAAACCGAACCACTCCTCCAAGGGTTCATACCCGAAGAAATTTAGAGGCTCGAGCTTTAATTCGATTTTTGCTGCATTTACTTCAGCACCTGCACTGGCTGTATAATTCTCATAATTGACCTTTGCCTCCCCTTGACCAAAGCTTATATCCCCAGCCAGGGGTGAATTGTCATGTGAAAAGCTGGACTTTGAGACACCTGCCTCCGTTTTGACGCCTATTTGCTGCCCCATAAGGACCGATTTACCAAAAGCTAATGGAGTATATGGCATTGAAGCACCCATATCACCATAAAGGACCTTTTGATCGACAAATTCGGGAACATCATCCATATATTTCGTGTCTACCACCGAGGCAAATAATTCGGCTTCACTGGTTCCTTCTTTCAAATCAGCGGAAAATAACGCCCCTGCATTTCCAACGCCATCGGAGCCCATCATATCTTCATGCGGCTCACCATAGCTGACAGTGGTGCTTGGCGGTCGAGGGCAGAATCCGTACTGGGTCTGGGCAGTTCCGTCTCCAGCTACGGCTAAGTCATCACGATAAGAGGTTTGATTGGTTTGGAGCATCAAAAGCTGTTCCAGTGATCCATACTCACCAGGAATCGTAAACATTGATAATAATAGATCTCGAGAATTCATTCTTTCTTCCAGTGATTGCATGAATGGATGACGATGAAATGATTGATCAAGCTCAGTGCCAGAGTAATCTGCCACGCTGATCTTCCCGTTCTTAAACATTCCCTCTATGTCATAAATATAACGTTTCATCAGCTGAATGTCATGGTCCACATTATCCAGGGCTTTGGTTTGGTGAGCGTCAAAAGAGGTTAGGTGTTCTATGGTTTGAGTGATTTCTTGATGTGCCCTCTTCGTATCACCCAGAAATCGCTGGTCTTGAATGTGGGGGACATGTACAATATCACTGATAGAGTTCAACGTTTCGTTTGTTTCATCTAAGAGGTCGCAGGTGACGGTTTCGGATTTATTCAGCCCAACGGTTAACTCTCCATCCAAAAAACTTTGACGAATCAAACCATTGGAGTCGGACTCTAAATCAATAGAAGCTCCTTTAAGGTTGGACAGGGTCCTCTCATAGTTTAGGAGAGAAAGTGAGTAGAAGGTGAGGAAGGGGATGTGCATATCCTGATAAAAAGAACGGATGGCTTCCCCGCCTTTTCCGCTGAATGACTCCTGCAATCCAGTAAAGTTATCAACGGCCCGTCGGAGTTCATCGAGTTGTTTCTTCTGTGCTTCCACTTTATTCAACAAATCTTCAATTCCGCTATGTAACGATTGGTTATCAAGCATTTTCATGGTCCGGTTTCTCCCCTTAGCGTGACATGATGGAAGCCGAGATCGTGTGATCCACTTCTTTAAAGTCTTCAATGGCTTTGCTTGCAGATTGATTGTTTTCGGTTAATACGCTTTTATATACGTTTGCTACTTCTTCAAATAGCTCATTTAATTCATTCAATCTCCTGACAACATCCAAGTGATTAGAGGCGGCGATGTCTTTTATAAGGGATGTTTCAAATGATTCAGAGGCAGCTTGTATGCCTGCCAGTGCTTCATTGATATCGGAGAAACGCAGCTTAATATCCTGACTCACATTCCTTCCTCCCTTCTGAGTTCTCTCTCGATACGCTCTTGTTCGTTTACGATACTTATTTCCAATGATTGAATCTGTGAACGGATGGAGGTGATTTTATCTTCAATGCTCATGATGGCAGTATCCATCTGGGTTTGTGAAATATCTTTATAGGAAAATAAAACATCGTCGCGGACTTCGATAAATTTTCTGGCTAATGTCCCCTGCCAAGTGGAAGAAGTAAGCTCAGGATGATTAATGCTCGTTTGATGCCGGAGAAATTCTCCCTGAAGCTGACTGACGGAAGAATAGGCATTCTTTAGTCGGATGAGCTGTTCTTTTTTTTCAGTTAATTGTGAAGACAAATAGGATAAATAGGACAAGTCTTTCATCCCCTTTTATATTCATTTTTTGTATATTCGATAAGGCATACGTAATATATGGTATCAAATGGAAACAGTAGGAATAAATAGGTAATTTTACCCGAAAGGTTTCATGCGAAAAGAGTGAGCCTTTTTGCATACTATATACCCATAATATGGTTGTTTACACCTGAATTTAAAATTAATTTTGGAGCATTAGAAAAGAGGGGGGGCAAAACAAAAATACACGACATAAAGACAAACAATTTCGGTGTAGGTTCTCAATACCGCTAATGATTTTCGTGCAAGTAAAGAGAAAGAGTACATCTTTATCTAAATGTTCCTCACTACAAGCATGAACAAGGATATAAAATGGTGGACATGGAAGGATGCATGATGAACTCGGCTGGAGATACAGCAGAGAAGTTTTCTTGGGATAAAGCACATCCTTTATTAAAAAAGGTATGCTTTTACTTTTTTGATATATTTGTTGTAACTGGTTAGTGGTGAGGATAATTTGAATGCAATATTGTGAACGGCAAGCAGATTTAACGGCGGAAATCCCAAAATCCTCCTCCAATCAACAGCTGGAACAAGCTGATAATAAAAAATCCGAACTCATTCAATTCTAATGAGTTCGGATTTTTCTTCGTCTAAAACACTTTCCCCCAGCCTAGTCATCCCTTACTTTTTAAAATGAAACACGACAGACTCATAAGGACGTAACGTTATGTTCTTATATTCATTCTCCGTTTCTTCATAGTTAGACAACAATACCTCACTCGACCAGCCTTCAACATCGACTTCATCAGGAAGAGTGAACTCCGTTTCATGGCCATAGAAATTGTTTACCACAAGAAGTTTTTCACCATTGCCATTACGGACATAAGCGAAAATATCGCGGTGATCTTCTAAAATTAATTGATAGTCTCCATCCACGATAATGTCGTATTCTTTGCGAAGACGGTTCAGCTTCTGATAGTGATAGAAGACAGATTTATCATCTTTTAACGCTTGTTCAGCATTGATTTCTTGATAGTTTTTCGCCACAGGAATCCAAGGAGTGCCACTCGTGAATCCGGCATTCTCTTCACCGTTCCACTGAACCGGCGTTCTTGAGTTATCACGGGACTTGTGACGCAGGACCTCTAAGATTTCTTCTTCGGATTTACCTTGCTCTTTTAAAATATTGAAGATGTTTATCGATTCAACGTCACGGTATTCATCAATGCTTGTAAACTTAGGGTTCGTCATCCCGAACTCTTCACCCTGATAGATATAAGGTGTACCCTGCATCATATGAATCGTCGTAGCGAGCATCTTCGCTGATTCGTTATGGTACTCACCGTCATTGCCGTAGCGGGAGACGATGCGAGGCTGGTCATGGTTGCACCAGAATAGGGCGTTCCAGCCGCCGCCTATGTGCATTTCGCGTTGCCAGGTAGAAAGGATGTCCTTCAGCTTAAGAAAATCAAAGTCAGCAATGGACCATTTCTCGCCATTAGGGTAATCCACTTTTAAATGGTGGAAGTTGAACGTCATACTTAGCTCGTTCCGGTCAGGGCATGAATACTTGATACAATGATCGATCGTTGTAGAAGACATTTCTCCAACCGTCATGATGTCGTATTGAGAGAAGACTTCCTTGTTCATTTCCTGCATATAGTCATGAACCTTGGGACCGTCTGTGTAAAACTTGCGTCCGTCTCCAGGTGCGACCGAACCGTCATCGTCAGGGAAGTCCTGATCCTTGGAGATTAGGTTGATCACGTCCAAGCGGAAGCCGTCGACACCTTTTTTCAGCCAGAAGTGCATCATGTCATAAAGCTTCTTGCGGACCTCATCATTCTCCCAGTTCAAGTCGGCCTGCGTCACGTCAAAGAGGTGAAGGTAGTACTGACCTGTTTCCTCATCATACTGCCAGGCGTTGCCGCCGAACTTGGACTGCCAGTTTGTCGGCTCGGAACCATCCGGCTTGCCGTCCTTCCAAATATAGAAGTCACGGTACTCATTATCCTTCGATTTACGGGATTCTATAAACCACTGATTCTCCGTGGATGTATGGTTGATCACGATATCCATGATGACCTTGATTCCACGCTGATGGGCTTGCTCCAATAACTCATCGAAATCTTCCATCGTCCCATACTCATCGTGGATATTGAAGTAATCACTAATGTCGTAACCGTTGTCGCGTTGAGGACTCTTATAAATAGGTGTCAACCACACCACATCAACCCCAAGCTCCTTCAAATAATCCAACTTCGCCGTAATCCCCTTAATATCCCCAACGCCATTCCCAGACGTATCATAAAAACTCTTCGGATAAATCTGATACACAACCGACTTCTTCCACCAAGGCTGCTTCATACTACATGCACCATCCTTTACATATTTTTTAGGGACGGACCTCAATCGATTTCACTTATACACAATCATGGCCGTCAAACATGATTCTTCTGCGATTTTGCTATCTTAAGGTCCGTCAAGAGGGACGGACCTCCAACACATATTCCTCTGATTTTCACCCAATGGGACTGGACACTCCGCACTACTGCAAGCTTTTGGAAGGTCCGTCCCTAAACAAAAGGGAGACAACCATCCATCACACATAACCTGCTGAGCAGGCGAGTGGCTAGAATTGATTTGTCCCCCTTATTTTAACTTGTATATACAAGTTGTTACAACTGTTTTCTTTATCTATTTATTAGGCTACTTCGTTTTTGCTGAATTTAGACCATACCATTGTCAGGACGAATGGCACGACGATACAGATGGCCATTCCGATAAAGAATGATAGCCAGTATTCAGGAATGATCGATAGGAAACCAGGTAATCCACCTACACCGATGGAGAATGCTTTTGTTCCTGTCATCGCTAACAGTACACCACCGATTGCAGACCCGATTAAGGCACTAATGAATGGATAGCGATAGCGCAGGTTAACCCCGAACATTGCCGGTTCCGTAATGCCTAAATAAGCCGAGATGGCAGACGTACCTGCCAGGCCACGAAGCTTTTCGTTTTCCTTCTTTGCTACAAACATCATCGCAAGGGCTGCAGAACCTTGTGCGATATTCGATAGTGCCAGGATGGGCCATAGGAATGTTCCGCCTTGGCTTCCCACTAGCTGTAAGTCAACTGCAAGGAAGGTATGGTGCATACCTGTGATAACCATCACCGCATACAGACCACCATACAGCAATCCACCCAACCATGAAGCAGAGTCAAATACCCAAACCACACCGTCTGTTAATAGGTTACCGATAAAGAACGTTACCGGCCCAATCAAGATAAATGAAGCAAACCCAGTAATTAAGAGTGCAACTGGCGCAACTACCAATAGCTTGATGGAATCATGAACTCTCTTATCCAGGAACATTTCGATTTTCGCTAATAGATAGGAAGCGAATAGAATCGGTAGAACCTGTCCTTGATACCCAATTTTGTCGACTTCAAAGCCGAATAAGTTCCAGGTAGGAATCTTTTCTGCACTTGCATAAGACCAAGCGTTAAGTAAGTCCGGATGAACAAGCATAAGACCTAATACGATACCGAGTAATGGACTTCCGCCAAAACGCTTGACCGCTGACCAACCAATCAACCCTGGCAGGAACACAAAGGCCGTGTTGGCAATCAAGTTAATAATCGAAGCGAAATCTGCCCATTGCTTATGAACATCAATGACCGATTTCTCATCATAGAAAATCCCCGGCCCGGTCAAAATATTATTCAGACCCATCAACAAACCGGCTGTTACGATCGCCGGCAGGATCGGAATGAAGATATCCGCCAATACCTTGATCGCACGCTGCAATGGATTCAGGTTTTGAGTGGCGGCATCCTTCACATCCTGCTTGGAAGCCTGCTCAATCCCCGTTTCCTCTGCTAAAATTTGATACGCTTTATTTACAAGACCTTGTCCGATGACAACTTGGAACTGACCGTTGGAAGAGAATGAACCCTTCACAAGATCAATCGCCTCTAATCTTTCCTTATCGACTTTTTTCTCATCATTCAATACCAATCGAAGACGAGTTACACAATGAGTGGCTGTGCGGATATTATCCTTACCGCCAATCGCTTCAATAATTTCCAGAACGTCTTCACGTTTCACGCTCATGAAATTCCCTCCTTTAAGTATGGTGCATGGCAACTCTCGAAAAATGTCGAAAGTTGTCTTGAACCCGCTTTCATTTCTATTAATGGAATTCCCCTAAATAGTATGTGGAAAACGCTTCTCTCTATGCTTTCGTAAAAATCTTCCGATAAAACGAAACGCTTTCATTTAAAAGGAATCTTGTTGTATATACAAGATGTACTATTATTGTATTCATGTATATACAAGTTGTCAATGGAAAAGTGTAGCGTTTTCATAAGTGTTTTTTAGGAAAGGTGCATATATCTGTTACAACTGAAGTTTATAGAAATAAAAAGACTCAAATATATTAATCTAGAACATTCTTAAACATATATATTGAATTAGTCCTAGAAATAACGGGATTGGAAATAGAACCATAATGTACCAAACCTTATTATACTGGGGTTTCTTCCTTAATTTTCTTTACATAAGAAAATATGCCTATTAAATTATAAATCTCCTTCGTCCATAATGGGAAAGCATGAAAATTTTACACTATGAAGGAGAATTTTGTTTGAAAAAGACAATTATTGCTGTAACAACTGCTGCTCTAGTCTCGTCATTTGCTGTCAATTCAACGGAAGCGGCTTCATACCGCGTACAATCGGGAGATTCCCTTTCCGTGATTGCTTATAAATATGATACATCTGTTTCTAACTTAAAAAATTGGAATAACCTAAGTTCAGATATGATTTATGTCAATCAGGTCCTTGAGATATCCGCTCCAACAAGCACTTCTACATCTGCCAAAACATATACAGTACAATCAGGAGACTACTTATCAAAAATCGGCTCGAAATTTGATGTATATGTAGCTGAATTGAAAAAATGGAATAACTTAAAGAACGATGTGATCTATCCTGGGCAGAAATTAATCGTTTCCTCTTCAGGTACAAGCACAGCGCCAACTCCACCGTCAGGATCTAGCTCATACACGGTCCAATCGGGGGATACATTATCTCATATTGCTTCACGTTATAATGTAACAGTTTCCCAGATTAAATCGTGGAATGGATTAAGCTCAGACATGATTTATGTAGGGCAAAAGCTTTCCATTTCTGGTACAAGCACTGGTGGAAATGAAGCACCGTCTTCAAATGTAGTGGACATTGCGAAGAAATATGTAGGGACACCTTACGCATGGGGCGGAACATCACCTTCAGGCTTCGATTGCAGCGGCTTCATCTACTATGTCTTCAATCAGGCGGGACAATCGATTGCACGTACCAACACAGAAGGCTACTACAGCAAGTCATCCTTTGTTTCGAGCCCGAAAGCAGGGGACCTGGTATTCTTTGAGAATACGTATAAAGCCGGTATCAGCCACATGGGAATCTATGTAGGTAACGGTGAATTCATCCACGCATCAGATAGCGGGGTTGTGATTTCAAAATTGAGTAATACGTACTGGAATCCTAAGTTTGTAGGATATAAGAGATTCTAATTTTGATAGGAACGTCCTGCCTGTAATGGGTTGGGCGTTTTTTCAGTTCGTCAAATAAAGAAAATTCGACACGGAGACATGATTAATGAAAATCTGCTATGATAAGCTCTATTCCCGCATGATTGTCATTCAAACTGGCATGATTTTCCCGCGAAGGACACTCACAGAAAGGAATTCACCCCCATATCCGGCCAGCAGCCCGGAGAAGGAACACTATCCCGGCTAAAATAGACAATCTGAAATCACTCAACGTAAAAAAGAACGGTTCCAGGGGAGCGGTTTACACAAAGATCTTTCATTAAAAAACCGCCCGGAATCCAAATCCCGAACGGTCAAACAGACACTCTATTTATAACTAAACACACCATTTACCACACGGTCATACTTCCAATACATCCATCCACCAAGCACCACGCAAGGAGCCACCACAACAGCCATGCCCAGGAACGCTGAACCAGGCGAGATATCATACAAGAATCCACCGATAAACGTCAGGATCGCGGTACTCAATCCCATACCCAACGAAGTATACACTCCCTGGGCAGCCGGGATGTCCTTGCTCTCCAATTCTTCATAAATTAACCGCATAAAAGCATAATGTGTTAATCCGAAGGTTAGAGAGTGAAAGATTTGGGTAAAGATGAACACAGGGGTGCTGTGGAAGAGGAACAACAAAGTCCAACGCGTCACAGCAGCCCCTGCTGCTATCATAAACATGACGGAAATGCTTTTCCCTTTTAACAGCCGGTCTGAAAACGCGAAGAACAGGATTTCAGATAGTACGGCAATATTTAAAATGACTCCGATATAAACGTTACTTACATCTAATTCCTTTAAGTAAAGAACACCATAATTATAATAAGAAGCATGAGCTCCCTGAATCAACACAACAACGACCATCGCCCAGACAAACTTACGGGATTTCAAAAGTCCCCGATATGAAAGCTTCTCCTGACCACGGGTACCACTCATGGACTGAGGTAACTTTGCCAACGAAGACAGCAATATCACCACAATTCCACCGAACAGCATATATATCACTGCCCCCTCGGTAAATACAGACGTCAGAAATCCAACCGCAAGCAGCGCAACCGTATATCCAATCGATCCCCACGAACGACTCCGACCGTAATCAATTCCATCTTCCTTCATCATCACAGCCGCCATGCTCTCAACCATGGGAAGCATCATCGGATACACCAGGCTGAATAACACCATACAGACCAAAATCATCCCAAAAGAATTCATAGGCAGGAACAATAGCAATGCAGCGCCGGAAATCAATACCAGCCATCTTGATAAACGACCCAACGAAACCGTCTGACTCAATTTCGGAAATAAGAAAAAGCTCGAAAATGACCGCGCAATCATCCCAACCGCAATCACCGTACTTGCAGCCGAAATGGAAAAGTCCTTACTTTCCACCAGCCACGCTGTCCAATAAGGGATGAAAATTCCCCAAGTGAAAAAAATCGCAAAGAACTGAACGGACAACCACGTCTGATTCTTCAAATCTATCAAAACTCCCTTTATGTAGATTGGAAATGATTTTACAAACATTGAGTCATTATACGGAAGTTAGTCGGATATTACAACCAACTTAGCGACCATTTTTCATTATATGGTAAGATAAGGATTCTATTTTGAAATACTAGAAGGACTAATAGACCAATATCTAGAAGATTACTACATACAGAAAATAATGGAAGCTGGGTAGAGAGCTTCATAGCATGCGGGGGGAGAGTGGAACATGAGTAAGAAGGTAGTCGGCATCATCATAGGGAGTGTACTCCTGTTAACGGCTTTAGGTGTTTATATAGCTGTGGGGAGTTTGGATATGAATAGAGCAGGAAATGACGGAACCCGGCAGAATTCAGCTGAGGGGAACGCGGAACAGACGGCAGGGGTAGAGATGAATGACGAGGGAGAGGCCAAAAAAGTGAGCGAGGGTGGCAATCCATTCGGTGAGGAAGTAAAAACCCCGTTAAGTGAAAAACTTATGCAACAGTACATACATGCCATGAGCCATCAAAAGGTAGCGGCAAAGGAGAAGTGGTCATTCTTCGAAATCACCGATGAACGGATCGATTACTTGCTGAATCAATTAGAAATCAATCAATATAAACATGAGGGAACATATGAGGATATCCTGACGAGCTGGAAAGAGGGTGATTTCTCTGGTGCAGTCAGTGATCACAATAAGGTTTGGAGGATCCAGGAAGGAACGATAGGGAAAGCGACCGGATTACTGTCGACTAAGGAAGAAGAGGCATACGTCAATAAACAAAAAAGAGAAAAGAGATAAAGAAAAAAGCTAAGGCGCCATCGCATCCTTAGCTTTTTCCTGTTTATAATTCCAGATGTTCCTGAAGAGTACTCTGAATCTCATTCAATTCTTCATCAGGGATCACATAATAATAAATCCCGTCAATCTTCGTACCGGAACCTGTTTTAATCTGAATCTGTTCAATATCCTTAGAGGCAGATTTGTAATGCTTCTGGATATCGACCATTTCTTGAAACTTCAGGTTCGTTTTCACGTTGTTTCCTAAGGCATCGAAGATATTATCGAAATTCCATAGGCTTGATACGCTGGCACCTTCACGAATGACGCCCTGGATGACTTCACGCTGTCTCAGCTGACGGCCGAAATCGCCACGGGGATCTTCGTATCTCATACGGGAGAAGGCAAGTGCTTCCTTCCCGCTCAGCGTCAGCTTACCCTCTTCAAAGGAATAGCCGCCGTAATTGAAATTCAGATCATTGTTCACCGTCACACCGCCTACAGCATTGACGATATCTTCAAAGCCTTCCATGTTGATCTGGGCATAGTAGTCGATGGGAATATCGAGTAATCCCTCTACTGTATCCATGGCCATTTCGACACCGCCGAAGGCATAGGCGTGGTTGATTTTATCCCGTGTTCCATGTCCCACGATGTCTGTCAATGTATCACGTGGGATCGAAATCATCTTCACGGATTTCGTATCAGGGTTGACGGTCAGTACGATCATGGAATCGGATCGACCTTTGTCGTTTTCCCGCTCATCGACACCCAGTAAGAGGACAGAGAAAGGTTCTTTATCCTTAAACGTCACTTCTTTCGAGCGTTTCGAAGAGACATCCCTTTCGATCGGGCTGTGCATCGTTTCGACCGCGCTGTTTAAAGAGTGGTAGATACTATAAGCGTAAGCACCGCCACCAAGAAGCATCAGAAGAAAGAGAATGCCCACGACCTTTAACCATTTGCGTTTTTTACTTCTTTTATGTTTATCAACTCTCATTAATTTGTTCCCTCACCTTTTCGCAACCTAATCATTACCATATCAGATTAAGAGGGAAATTGATAGAATTTTTTACTGTCAAAATGTCATTATTCCTGATCAAGATCATGGTCGAGAAAGGATGATATTTTCTCTTCCTTTAGATGTAATTGTTTCTTCATATCCGTCAGCTCCCTTATGATCACCTGGGTATTGAACCAGGCGGCAAAAGAAAAGAGGACAGCCACAATAAGTGCGATGGAGACAAACAGCGTATAAGTCATTGGATTCACCTCGATTAAGTCGTTCTTATCTATTCCTCAAACCGGGCTTCAATACCTGTCTGGAAATTTAAAAATAAAAGACGCTGGGACAAAACTAAAAAACCACGGTATAAAGACGAACAATAAAAGTGTGGGTTCTTAATACCGCTTATGATTTCCGTGCAAGACTACGCTTTCCGCGGGTAGCCCGTGAGCCTCCTCGGCAAGCTTGCGGGAAGAAAAGCGGAGGGGCTTTGTTCAGAGGCGGGTGGCATAAGGCGAAGCGTCCACGAATGCGTTCTTTGCCTTCTTGGACGGTTTGACTTAAGACATGTGCCTCTAAGCCCCGGAGCTGGACGGGTCTCACATAAGCTACTTTTCCCGCAGGAGTCTTCGTCTTACACTCCAATCAACCGCTGGAAACAGCTAAAATCAAATGTTTAGAATATAAATAATAAACCCGAAGAAAACTGCCTACTAGGAAGCAGATTTCTTCGAGTTTCACTTAGACTAAAACCCTTTTGTCCCAGCCTCTTTCTTAAACTAATCAATCCGCTTTATTTCCTCTGTATGAAAGTCCACCGTGTAGTTCTCTCTGACGTTGATTTCACCATTAACTTCTTCGTACACCCTGATGTAATACTTGGTTCCCTCTTCCTTATAGAAATCGATGGTATATGTCTGTTTGTCTTCTTCGCTAAGTTCGTTATACACCAGAACCTCCGCATCATCCCGGGATAAAATATCTCCTGCCTCATCACTCGGAGTTCCGTCACTATCAGAACAACCAGTCAGGCACCCTGTAATAAGGAAGATTAAAATCAATAGCCCTATGAACTTTTTCACAGCATATCCTCCTCATCGGAAATAGTGATCAGTCTTCAGTCAGCAATGAAGTATTCAATAAGATACTTCACCCAAACTTCATGACCTTCCTCATTCGGTGTTTCCTGTGACTCCACTAAATAAGCTGACAAGTCATCCTCCTCCGGCCAAATTGTCCAATGGTCCAGGTAGGGGATGTTCTGTTCTTCGGCAAAGGCTTGTAATTCTTCGATTTGCTTCGGATAGTAGGTGGCTCCGACAATCGGGTGTGTGGGTTGGAGCATCAGGACGGCTTCCTCATTTTGCTCATTCAACTTCCTTTTGAAAATTTGGATGCTTTCGTGATTGTTCTCTGAGCCTACGAGGTTCGAGTTATCGCTGAGGGCGAATGGTTCCAGTAAGACGAGATCCGGGTCGGAGTTCAGTACTTCCTCTGCATCCTCTCCGTTCACAAACTCGATGGAAGTGGTATCGTATGCATAGACTTCCACTTCCAGTTTTCCATCGAAGGTACTTTCGAGTCTATCTTTCACTTGCGCGGCCCACCCGTTTTCACCTTCGCCAAGTGCAGTCGAACCGACAAGGGCCAGTCGATAAGGAGTCCCTTCTTTAAGAGCTTTCCGGAACGAAGCCTGTGCTTCTTCCGGCCAATTCTCTATGAGGGTTTCATAGTCAACAGTTTCCTCAACTTCGATATCAGTTCCTTCCACATTCGCTGAATGGCTCTCAGGTGCAGAGGGTGAAGTTCTTTCTTTCCAGTACTGATTCCCGTAAAAAAGTACTGCAGCACACCCGATGGCTAATATAATTAATGAAAAGGTTTTCATGATTTTTCGCCCCCCCTTTTTACTATGAAAAAGGGTAAAGAAATCATTTCCAATTCCTCATTTTCCCTTTTCTTTTAGCAAAATTTGTAGTTTAATAGATAAGTATGCAATTATGACAATTTCATTAAAATTATGACAACAAATGGATGAAAATACAACAGGATCTGAAATTATTTTACATATTTTTCTATTATTAGGAGGAAGTTATGGAAGAAACAATCAGTTTGCGCGAGTTGATGGAGACACTGCGAAAGCGCATGAGTTTAATTATTTTAATTACCCTGACAGCGATCTTGGTGAGCGGAGCGGTCAGTTTTTTTCTTTTGACTCCGATTTATCAATCATCTACTCAGCTGCTGGTCAATCAGGCGAAATCGGATCAACCGGCATACAACCCGGGTGAAATCCAAACGAATCTGCAGTTGATCAATACGTATAATGTCATCATTAAAAGTCCTGCCATTCTTGAAAAAGTCTCTTCAGATTTAAACCTGGATTTGAACGCGTCTCAACTCAATCAGAAGATCACGGTTGGCAGTGAAGCGGAATCCCAGGTGATCAACCTTTCCGTTACAGATACAGACCCACAAAAGGCGGCCGATATTGCCAACAAGACGGCAGAAGTCTTTCAAACTGAAATTACAAAGATCATGAACGTAGATAACGTCAGCATCCTGGCAAAAGCCGAGGTAGGAGAAAAACAATCCCCAATCAAGCCAAAGCCATTACTGAACATCGCGATTGCCACAGTGGTCGGATTGATGATCGGTGTGGGCCTTGCCTTCTTATTTGAATTCCTCGACAATACGATCAAAACGGAACAAGAAGTGGAAAAGCTATTAGGACTGCCGGTATTAGGTTCGATTGCAAGAATAGAAGATCAGAAGGAAGACAGGAAAGGAAACAACCGTTCCGATCGACCATCACGTGAAAGAGGTGAGAGAGTTGGGTAAAGCGAAGAAATTACAGAAACTCATGATGAAGACGAAGCGTAAGCTGGTTACGATTACAGCCCCTAAGTCTCCCATTTCTGAGCAATATAAAACGATCCGTACGAATATCAACTTTTCATCCGTTGATCAGGAAATGAGATCCATCATGGTGACATCATCCGGTCCCGGGGAAGGAAAATCCACGACAGCGGCGAATATGGCCGTCGTGTTTGCACAGCAAGGAAAGACTGTACTTCTTGTGGATGCGGATATGCGTAAACCGACCGCTCATTATACGTTTAATGTACAGAATACATTCGGATTGACGACAGTGTTAACAAGACAAAAAACGTTAAGAGAAGTGATCCACCAAACGGAAGTCGATCATCTGGATCTGTTGACATGCGGACCGGTTCCACCCAATCCGGCTGAACTTCTAAGTTCACGTTCCATGGAAGAATTCCTTGTTGACGTCTATGCCGATTACGACATGGTGATTTTCGACACACCTCCAATCCTGGCGGTGACGGATGCGCAGGTACTAGCCAACCAATGTCACGGAACGATCCTGGTCGTCAGTTCTGGTACAACGGAGATTGAAAGTGGACAAAAAGCGAAAGAGCTTCTTCAAACGGCAAAAGGAAAGCTGCTGGGTGTCATCCTGAACAATCGAGAGATCAAAGATACAAACTATTATTACTATTATGGTAAAAGATAACAATGAAATAGTGACCATTCGACAAATTTCCCCTGTTTACAAAAATACCTAGTGTAGTAAAATAATAGATGGAGATAAGTCGAAAGAACTAATAAATGTGAAGAGAGGGGGATGACGATGATCGATATACATAGTCACATCTTACCTGGAGTGGACGACGGAGCCCGAACCATGCAGGATAGTGTCGATATGGCCAAGCAGGCGGTGTCGGAAGGTGTTCACACGATCATCGCGACTCCTCATCATATGAACGGCAAGTACGAGAATGAGAAAGTGGATATTCTCCATAGAGTAGATGAACTGAATGATCATTTGCGACAAGAGAAGATTGATTTAACCGTACTGCCAGGTCAGGAATGCAGAATTTACGGAGAGATGATTGAAGACTACCATAGTGGAAAGCTTTTACCATTAAACCGAGTTTCCCCATACATATTTGTTGAATTCCCTTCGAGTTCAGTACCGAGATATACAGACAAACTATTCTACGAGTTGCAAAATGAAGGGCTGATCCCCATCATCGTTCATCCCGAACGAAACGCAGAACTTATCGAACGGCCGGATAAACTATACAACCTCGTCAAAAACGGCGCAGCTACACAACTGACAGCATCCAGCCTGACAGGCTATTTCGGCAAGAACATCCAGAAATTCTCACAACAATTGATAGAAGCCAACCTGACACACTTCATTGCATCAGACGCACACAACATACATAATCGCTCCTTCAAGATGGAAGAAGCCATGGATACCCTGGAGAAAAAGTATGGAATAGACATGATCTATTACTTTACAGAAAATGCAGAGTTGTTGGTTGAAGGAAAGAACATCTATAAAGAAATCCCAGAGAAGATAAAAAAGAGAAAATTCCTGGGCATTTTTTAATAATAGAAGAATAGAATCAATAAGGTCCTAAGGTACTATTGTCGTTGGTAAACTAGAAATAGAATGTTGCACGAAACCAACAGTAGAATTTTGGGAATGTCTCCTTACCGTTATCAATGGAGGCACTCGGTCACACCGTGGGTAAAGACTAGAAGTTTTTAACCTTAGACGCTCGTCGTCGGTGGTGGGATGTGAGGAAGGGTTAGATGCCCACATTTACTATTTTAATCGAAATAAGTAAAGAAAAACAATGAAAACGCTTTAGTGAATAGTTTCATATTTTGTTAGTAAGATGCAATGAGTTAGAAGCTAAAAGAATCTAAGAGAATATAGATCCCTAAGGAAAGAGTATACGATTATATTTTTTCCTTAGGTATTTATTTTGTCGAAAAACAGATAAAAGGAGAGGTCCATTTGAGTTATACGAAACGAGTTTCCATGCTGATGCTACTGGATTCCATTATTGTGTTAACAGCTATTTATATCGGTTATTATATTCTTCACCCTACATTCAGCTGGTACACCCTGCCGACACTCGTTTTCAGCTCAGTAGCTTTACTGGCAAGTCATCATCTATTCGCTTTCGTTTACCGTCTTTACCAGAAAGCATGGGAATACGCGAGTGTAGGAGAGATGCTGGCCATCATTCGGGCAATCACCTTCTCAATCCTCACAACGGGAGCCATACAGTTCATTGTGAACGGTGATATATATGTGCGGGTTCTCGGTGTCACGTGGATGCTGCATATCATTCTCATAGGTGGTTCCCGCTTCTCCTGGAGAATGTACAGAGACTACTACATAAAGACGAAACAAGAAAAGAAACGTGCCCTCATCATCGGCGCCGGGGCAGCAGGCTCCATGCTTGTCCGTCAGTTCATGAAGAATCATGATGCTGACATCCTGCCTGTAGGCTTTGTCGATGACG
This sequence comes from Rossellomorea aquimaris, assembly GCF_035590735.1. Lineage (NCBI taxonomy): Bacteria > Bacillati > Bacillota > Bacilli > Caryophanales > Bacillaceae > Rossellomorea > Rossellomorea aquimaris. Next base: position 4,202,004 of record NZ_CP141595.1, on the reverse strand, counting down.
ACCCAAAGAAACAAAAGCTTCAAATCTATGATGTCACGGTCGTTGGCAGAACAAAAGACATTCCGAAACTAGTAGAAAAGCTAAACGTAGAAACGATCATCATCGCGATTCCATCCATGAGTAAATCAGAGATTCAAAAAGTGTATCAGGAATGCAGTAAAACCAATGCCAAGACGCAAATCATGCCGATGTTGGAAGATATCGTATCCGGTAAGGTGTCCGTGAACCAGTTCCGCGATGTACAAGTGGAAGACCTACTCGGAAGAGATCCGGTAGAACTGGATACACAGACCATCTCTGAAAAACTGACGGGTAAAACGATTCTTGTCACAGGCGCAGGTGGATCAATCGGATCCGAAATCTGCCGCCAGGTCAGTAAGTTCAAACCCAAGAAGCTTCTATTATTAGGGCATGGGGAAAACTCGATTTACGGGATTGATATGGAGCTAAAGAATAAATACAAAGAAGAGTTTGAAATCATTCCGATCATTGCAGACATACAAGATCGCTCACGTATCTTTGAAGTGATGGAGAGTCACTCACCTGATGTGGTGTATCATGCCGCGGCTCATAAACATGTGCCGTTAATGGAATACAATCCGAAAGAAGCAGTGAAGAACAATGTCATCGGTACAAAGAATGTTGCGGAAGCCGCAGACACATTTGGAGTGAAAACATTCGTGCTTGTTTCTTCAGATAAGGCAGTGAACCCGACAAACGTAATGGGGTCTACGAAGAGAATCGCTGAAATGGTGATTCAGAATCTGGATAAAGAAAGCCAAACAAATTTTGTTGCGGTCCGTTTCGGTAACGTGCTTGGAAGCCGTGGAAGTGTTATTCCATTATTCAAGAAGCAAATTCAATCAGGTGGTCCGGTTACGGTTACCCATCCTGATATGACGAGATACTTTATGACGATTCCGGAAGCATCCCGTTTGGTTATGCAGGCAGGTGCTTTGGCTCGTGGTGGAGAGATCTTCGTACTGGATATGGGTGAACCAGTCAAAATCGTGGATCTGGCGAAAAATCTAATTAAACTATCCGGTTATTCAATAGAAGAAATCGGGATTAAATATGCTGGGATTCGTCCTGGTGAGAAGATGTATGAGGAATTATTGGGTGAGAATGAGGTTCATGGGAAGGCTGTGTTTCCTAAGATTTTTATTGGGAAGACGGTGGAGTTTGAGTATGGGAGAGTATCGAACTTGATTGAGAACCATACGGACTTTGATCCTCAGTATTTATCTAATTATGTATTAGAGTTAGCGAATAAGAAAGAAAAGCTATTAGTTCAGAACGTAAACTAAGGGGTGGAAGATATGCAAAAAGTGAGAAAAGCGATTATTCCTGCGGCGGGACTCGGAACACGTTTCTTGCCTGCAACGAAAGCCCAGCCGAAGGAAATGCTGCCGATCGTGGACAAGCCTACGATTCAATATATCATCGAGGAAGCAGTCGCTTCTGGTATTGAAGATATTATCATTGTGACGGGTCGAGGGAAGAGAGCGATTGAGGATCATTTTGATAAGTCTTATGAGCTTGAAGAGACGCTTGCGAAAAAGGGGAAGTATGAGCAGCTGGAAGAAGTGCAGGGGATTTCGAAGCTGGCTAATATTCATTATATCCGTCAGAAGGAACCTCTTGGTTTGGGGCATGCGATTTCGTGTGCGAGCCGGTTTATTGGGGATGAGCCTTTTGCGGTGTTGCTTGGGGATGATATTGTTCATTCTCCTGAGAAGCCTTGTTTGAAGCAGTTGATTGATGTTTATGAGCGGTATAATTCTTCTGTTATTGGGGTGCAGGAGGTTCCGGAGCAGGAAGTTTCTAAGTACGGGGTTATTTCCATCAATCAGAGTGGGATGGATAATGGTGTTTTCCATATTAATGATTTGGTTGAGAAGCCAAAGGTGGAAGACGCGCCGTCTAATTATGCGATTATGGGGCGTTATGTGTTGCGGCCTGAAATTTTTGATATCTTGGAAAACCTTAAACCTGGTGCAGGGAATGAAATCCAGCTTACGGATGCGATTAAGAGGTTGAATGAGATGCAGATGGTTGTGGGGTTTGAGTTTGATGGAGAGAGACACGATGTAGGGGATAAGTTTGGGTTTATCAAAGCTACTTTGGATTTTGCGCTTGAGCGTGAGGATTTGAAGGGGCAGGTTATGGAGTATTTGGAAAGTTTGGTTGTTGGGGAGAAGGTTGAGGGGTAGAGGAAGTTTCTACCCTTGGGTTCTGCCCCTTACTTGGCAGGCTTTTTATTTGTTTTTTTTTCCTCCTTTATGGCTATTGTTGAGTTAAGTACTTCTTTGTTTAGGCAGCATTGGTGATTGGATCAGTGTTGGGAGTGAATACTAATGAAGACATGTAGGCTTATGAAAAACCAGAGTGGCTTTGCTCTTGTAGAGTTATTAGCAGTCGTTGTGATACTTGGGATTGTTTTTTCGATCGTTGTGCTTTCTTTGGGTGGTACTAAGGAGAGAGCGGAGGCGGATGTATGTGCTGCTAATCGGGTGGAGTTGGAGAAGCAGTATGGAGGGCATTTGGCTTTGGAGGATGTTGAACATAGTGATGTGGGATTTACTTCATTCTTGAATGAGTTTGATTCTGAGGTTTGTCCGGTTGGTGGTGTGGTTACGTACACTGATGAATCTATTGTTTGTAGTGTTCATGGTGAGGAAGTTGATGAGGAAGAGGATTCTGGGGATGATGGTGGGGTTCCTTTTTTGTGAGGGACCTTGCTTTTTGTTTGGATGGTGAAGGGAACTGACTATCATGGTTAGATTGAAGGCTAAAAACCTTGCGGGATATGGGTTTGAGGCGATTTTATGAGAATTATAGATTGATTGAATGGTATATATGATAAGATGAAACTCGGTTTTAGGTGGTTTGAAAGTGAATATCTAATCCATATTCATTAGGAAGATTGAATAGATATTTCGAGGTGGCTATCGCTAATAGATAACAATTTTAGTGGTTTAGTAGTTGGTTAGAATAAGTGACTTCTAATTAAGTCCTAATCTACTAAAGTATAGATATAAAAATTTAGTTGCACTATGTTATATATAAAATCAAGTAGAGGAGTTTTGGGCTTATTATGATTTATAAAATGGTTAAGAGGTTATTTGATATAGTTTTATCTCTTGTTGGACTGACAATCCTTTCCCCAATTTTGTTAATAGTGGCTATCGGTATTAAATTGGAGTCGAAAGGGCCAGTAATTTTTCAGCAAGAACGCCTTGGATTAAATGGAAAAGTATTTAAAATATTTAAGTTTCGATCAATGTGCGTAGGGGCAGAAAAAAGTGGAGTATACGAAACAAAAGGTGATGCTAGGGTTACGAAAGTTGGTAAATTCATCCGAAAAACAAGTATCGATGAATTCCCGCAGTTTGTAAACATTATTAAAGGCGATATGTCGATTATTGGACCTCGACCTACTTTAACATATCATCCTTGGCCAATTGAAGAATATACAGAGTTACAAAAAAAGAGATTCAATGTTAGACCAGGTGTAACAGGATGGGCACAAGTAAACGGACGGAAAGAGGTTCCTTGGGATAAAAGGATTGAGTATGATGTTGAATATGTTAAGAACCTTTCATTTGGTTTTGATTTAAAGATATTTTTCAGAACAATAATTAAGGTTTTAGCAATGCAGGATAATGTCAATATTGGTGAAACTGCTAAGAAGGCAACAGGCAAAGAACAGGAATCTGAGGTAGCAGCAACCATTGAAGAAAGAAGGAATAACTAAATGGCTTTAAAGTTGATGTACATTACAAATCAAGCGGCAATTGCCAAGATAGCGGAAAATAGTGGGGTAGATTGGATTTTTATTGACCTTGAGATTAATGGAAAAGACACACGGCAAGGCCATTTAGATACAGTCATATCCAGACATAATATAGAAGATGTAAAAAAAATAAAAAAGGAACTAACCAATTCTGAATTGCTAGTTCGAGTAAATCCGATATATGAAGGGTCAAAAAAAGAGATAGATAAAGTGATCAAAGATGGAGCAGACATTGTAATGCTCCCATTTTTTAAAACTAAAGAGGAAGTTGAGCTTTTTGTCCATTATGTAAATGATAGAGCAAAAGTTTGTCTTTTGTGGGAAACCTCGGAGGCGGTAGAAAATATAGACTATATTTTAACTGTTCGAGGTATTGACTATATTCATATCGGATTAAATGATCTACACCTTAGCTATAATATGAAATTTATGTTTGAACTTTTAGCAAATGGTACTGTTGAAATGCTATGTAAAAAGTTTGAAGCTAGAGGAATCCTGTATGGTTTTGGTGGGATAGCACAACTCGGACAAGGAACTCTTCCTGCAGAGAACATTATTGCGGAGCATTATCGTTTAAGTTCTAACATGGCAATTTTATCTAGAAGTTTTTGTGATACTAAAAAAAATAGTGATACTGGAATGGTAGAAGAGATTTTTAAATTCGGAATTAATCAGATAAGAGACTTTGAAGATCAATTAAAGAGGAAAGAAAAAGGTTTTTTTGTAGAAAACCAAAAGTTTGTTAAGGATAAAGTGATAGAGATTGTATATACCAATACGAAATAACTGTATAGAAGAGGAAGTAAATATGAAACTATTACTTACTGGGGCATTTAATTATAATAAAGAACAACTAAATACCTTACAATCACTTGGTTATGAAATTTTATTTATTCAGGATGAGAGGCTACCTTTACAAGTTGATGTTTCAGATATTGATGCTGTAGTTTGTAATAGTCTATTCCTATATAATGACATTAAAAAATTTAAGAGCCTTAAATATATACAACTTACTAGTGCCGGAGTGGATAGGGTACCCCTAGATTATATAAAAGAACAAAGAATAAAACTTTATAACGCCAAAGATGTATATAGTATTCCAATGGCTGAATGGGTTGTCCTAAAGGTTCTAGAAATTTATAAAAAGAGTCTGCAATTTTATAAATCACAGTCTGAACATAACTGGGAAAAACGACGTAACCTGTTTGAGTTAACAGATAAGAACGTGGCTATCATCGGTTTTGGTAGCGTAGGAAGAGAAGTCGCTAAACGTTTGAAGGCGTTTGGAGTAAATATTTTTGGTGTTAGTAGGAGTGTTATTAATTCAGGGATAGTTAATGAATACTATAATATTGCAAAAATTGAAGAGGTATTAAGTAAAAGTGATATTGTTGTCTTTACAATTCCTCATACAAGTGAAACAAATCATTTGGTAGATGCTAATAAAATTGCAAAGATGAAAGACAATTGTGTGCTTGTAAATGTATCTCGAGGCGGAATCATAGATGAAGATGCATTAATAACAGCTCTTCTAAATGATAAGTTTCTTGGAGTCGCCCTTGATGTATTTGAGGAAGAGCCGTTGTCGAAAAATAATCCTTTATGGGATATAGAAAGGGTTATTGTTACACCTCATAATTCATTTGTTTCAGATAAGGTTGAGGAGAGGTTGTTTAAGTTAACTTTAAAAAATTTAAGAAGTAGTAAGGTTTAAGAATATATGATAAGAGGTGAAATGCATGAAAATAATGGTGATATCCCCCAAAAATAAAACACTATTTAATTTCAGAGGAGATCTTATAAAGAATATTATTTCAAGAGGCCACGAAGTAATAGCTATTGGTCCAAATAAAGAATATATAGATGAGGTATTAGAACTTGGTGTGAAATTTATTGAGGTTCCATTTTCAAAGGATAATACAAGTATTATTGGGGATTTGAAATACTATAACAAGCTTAAGAACGTAATAAAAGCAGAAAGTCCTGATTTAGTCTTTAGTTACACTATTAAACCTGTTATTTATGGTAGTTTGGCTGCTAAAAAGTCTGGGGTTAAGAAAATATATCCAATGGTTACTGGTTTAGGACGTGTATATGCATCTAATAGTGTTAAGGCAAAATTACTAAGAAATGTTACAGGATTACTTTATAAACAAGCATTTAAAGGTTGTAACAAGATTATTTTTCAAAATAATGATGATTTAGAACGCTTTGTTCACTTGGAATACTTACCACAAGATAAAGCAGTCCGTGTTAATGGCTCAGGGGTAAATATGGTAAAGTTTAAAGCTACTGACTTACCCGAAGAACCTATATTTTTAATGATTGCTAGAATTATTAAAGAAAAAGGTGTATTTGAGTTTGCAGAAGCGGCTAGGAGAGTTAAAAAAGAGTATCCACAAGCACGCTTTATTTTAGTTGGAGGCTACGATAACTCTCTTGGAGCTATTAGACCCAAGGACTTAGAACCATTTATAACGGACGGATCTATTGAATTTCCAGGGGAAACAAAAGATGTTGTTCCGTTTATAACCAAGTCAAAAATATTTGTATTGCCAACGTATTATCGAGAAGGACTACCAAGGACTATTTTAGAGGCAATGGCAATGGGGCGCCCGATTTTAACAACTGATTGGCCAGGTTGCCGAGATGCTGTAAGTAATGAAGTTAATGGATTTTTAGTGGAACCTAAAAATACCAACAGTCTAGTAGATAAGATGATATATATGATTGAAAATCCTCAAAAGGTCAAACATATGTCAAAGAATAGTATGAAATTTTGTGAAGAAAAATACGATGTAAATAAAGTTAATCAACATATGCTAGAGATTATGGATATCAGATGAAGTTATACTAACTTTCTTATGGAATTCAGTAAATAAGTAAATAGGGAGACAAAAGTATGAAACGTAACCTAAAAAATCTTATTAGTGTATCCTACACATTAATAAAATTCCTAGTTATTAAAATGTTTCATTGGAAAAGCTTTAAGTTTAGTTTGATTGAGAGATTTTCACCTAATACAGAAATTGATATAGGGAAAAATGCTAGATTAATATTGAATAAAAGAGTACGAGCACATAGTCATACAAAGTTACGAGTAAGGAATAGTGCTGAATTAATTGTAGGTGAAAATACGGCATTTAATTATGGATGTATAATAACAAGTCACCATAAGATAAAAATTGGGAAGAATTCAATTTTTGGCCCAAACGTATTGGTATATGATCATGACCACGATTTCAGAACTGCAGGGGGAGTAAAAGAGAATAAATATAGAACTTCGCCAGTTGAAATAGGTGATAATGTTTGGATTGGTGCCAATACTGTTATTTTAAGAGGCACTAAAATAGGTAATAATTGTGTGATTGGATCCGGGAGTATCGTAAAAGGAGAATATCCTGACAATGTAATTATCGTACAAAAAAGAGAGACCCAAAGCATTCCGATTCAATAGAATAGTTGATAAGTTAGTAGTAATCAAAAATGGAATATAGCAAATACAATGAAGGGAAAGGTAATTGCTCAAATGCAAGATAAAAAAAACATATCAGTTTATGTGCGAAACAAAGATATTACCCCATCTAGTTATTATAGAATAATACAATATGTCAACTTTTTAGATGGTAACGTAGTTGTTCGAGATATAGCTCCGAAAAAATTATATGAGAAACATATGAATACTGATAAAAAAAATAAATTATCATATTTAGTATTAGGGTTTATTTACTATATTGTGATGTTATCAAGAGTAACTTATTTTCTATTGATAGACTTAATAAATAAACCTCAACATGTAATTGTTTCTAAATTATTTTGCCCTAGGTATACTCCAGTTTTTCTTGAATTTTTAATAAAAAAGGTTTCTCAAAGATCTTCTTTGTATTGGGATTTCGATGATAATATTTTTGAGAGAAATGAAATTTCCAAAAAAGAAAAAATAATATTAGAACTAAATAGTAAAGCGATAGTTGTTACTAGTGACTTTCTGAAATCTAAAATAAATTCTGTTTATCATAATAAAGTAGTTCTTTTACCCACAACAGATGGGGATTTACAAGGCTTTGATGAAGAGTTATTACGTGAGAAGCGAAAGGCAACATATTTTAATAAAATTAAAATAGTTTGGGTTGCAACTGCAGCAAATATGCCCAACCTTGAAAATATAATCGGAGTACTAGATGAAACCGCAAAAATACTAAAGGAAACAACTCAAAAACAATTAGAACTAATAGTAGTATGCAATAAACCACTCGTATACAGTACTGAAAATTTAAAAATAACAAATATAAAGTGGACTAGAGAGGCTGCAAAAGAACAGATATATGATTCACATATAGGAATAATGCCTTTAATTTACGGAGAATATGCTTTAGGTAAAGGTGGGTTTAAGCTAGTGCAATATATGTCGACAGCATTGCCCGTTATTGCATCAAATGTAGGATTTAATGACCAGGTAGTTAAAAATAATTCTGGTATTTTGGTCAACGATATAAAAAGTAATGAAGGTTGGATTCAAGCAGTTTTGAATTTATCTAAATCATATGAAAAGTGGACATTGTATAGTAATAATGCATATAAAAGGTGGAACGAATCATTTTCTTTTGAGCAAAATTTAAAAACATGGAATGATTTACTGAATGAAGGTGAATAGATGCTTACATTGCTTTTCTTGTTTTTATTAATTTTCACTTTGATATTATCAAAGAAAATATATAAAAACTATATTAGCCCGTTATCCATATTTTTAGGTAATTTTTTTCTTGCATTTACTATATTTTATTCAGTTGATTTTATCGATCAGGATTTATCGGGAAGAGCATTTACTATAATATTAGTTTCGTTGATTGCTTTTTTGTTTGGGGTTACAGTGTTCCATTTAGTTAAGAAGCCTCGTAATATTAATAAAACAGCTAAAAAGAATCTTCTATCAGAATATAAACGTGGAATTGCTGTTGAGGATATAAAAATATTCCGATTCTTGTTTTTATTAAGTCTAATTGGCTATTTATATTTCCTTTATAAAATAGAAAAGCAACTTGGGTTATTAAATGTTTTGGTTAATCCCAACTTATTGAATGTGGCGTTTGCATTTGATGAAATTTCTTTAAGTTCAGTCCCAATGTATTTAATGAAGTTAAGTATGGTCAATTCCATGTTCCTTCTAATTTATATTCTTAAGTTTAAGCCTAAAAGAAAACAAGCTACAGTTATGTTTATAATTGAAGTGTTAATGAATATTTCAGTTAAAAGAAATATTCTTTTATATATTATAGTATTGAATATCATAATATTTCTATATTTTAATGGTAGAAAATTCATATCGAATATTCAACATTATGTATCCCGTAAAAGTAGAAATAGTATTAAGAGAGTAAGGAATTATTTTGTTATTGCATCTGTAGGGGTTACTTTTATTTACTTTTTTACACTTACTCAAAGTCTACTAAATAAACAATCAATGGCTCAGGGATCATTATTTGGAATAAGTTTGCCAAGTTATATAGTGAAATTAATTTCATATTATGCTGCGAATATTGCATCATTTGATAAGTATCTAACAATGGATCATAATGATGTCCCATTATTTGGAAGTACCTTGAGGTTTTTTTATAAGGTATTAGACCAAATAAATTTAATAGATTATCAAGATAACTTTTTGGTATTAGATTTTGTCTATATTCCATATGCATATAATACAACGCTTGGCCAGTTTTATATTTATACAGAATCAGGAATGATTGGTCTATTATTATTTTATGGAATGGTAGGTTTTGTATCAACTTACTTGTATTATAAATATCAAAAAAACAAAGATGATGTTATTCTATTATATTTATCGTTAATTTCTGTGATTTTATTATTTAGTATAAGAGAATATGTTATGATTTTTGTCGACTTCTGGATTACATTATTAGTAATATTTTTGTTCCAAATACACTCAAACAAAAATTATAGAAAGAAAAAGAGGGAGTGGGACACCGGGTGAAAAATATTTTATTTATAACTTATCATTTTCCTCCAATGAATGGTTCAACTAGTACAATGAACTTCCAAATAGTTAAAAACCTAAGTGAAAAGTTTAGAGTTTTTGTTTTAACAGTTAATGTTAGCGAAGGAGAAGTAGGAAATACTTTACTGAAGCGACTTAATAACAATGTTAGTATATATCGAAGTGATTTAGGATTTCTTCATAAACATTACTATAAAAAAAGTAAAGAGGCGGAAAAAACATATAACGCTGAAAGTAAAATACGTGTCCATAAGCGTCTAATGAAGAGGGTTAAAAAGATTGCACATAACACTAAAGAGCGTATGTTATTGCCTGATCCTGTTATTGATTGGTATCCTGTTGCTATAAAAAAAATAAAGAATATTATAGACGATATTAATCCTGACTATATTATTTCATCAGCCAGTCCATATACGTCTCATTTAATAGGACATAACATTAGTCGTGTATATAATATCCCTCATATTTTATATTATGGTGACCCTTGGGTTTATGAGCAAAGTAGAAAAAGGGGATTTTTTCGTTTCCATTTAGAAAAAAGAATTGAAAAAAAAATTTTGAAACATGCGATTAAAGTGTATGTAGTTACGGAAACTACAAGAAAGCTATACATTGACAAATATCCAATAGAGCCATCAAAAGTTGATATAACAAGGTCTGGATTTGATCCTGAAGATTATTCTTATAGTGAAAGTCACTATAACGAAAAACTAACAATGATATACGGAGGAGCACTTAATCCAATTCATAGAAATCCTCTCCCTTTTTTTGAGGCTATCTCAACGTTAAAAGATGATGTCAAGAATGAGATACATTTTAAATTGTATACTAATGAAGTAGAAAAATATAATAAGTTAATTCGAGAAAGAGGATTAGAAACTGTTATTGAAGTAAAGCCAATAATAGCTTATGAAAATTTTATAAAAGAACTTGTAGTTAGTGATTTATTAATTTTATTTGGAAATTCTAGTTCACTCCAAATTCCTGGAAAGGTGTACGATTATATAGGGAGTTTAACTAAAATATTGTTAATTAATAATACATCTGAATATATAAACGATCCAACTTATAAACTCCTTAATAGTTATGAGGAAAACTTCTATTCTATAAATGAATCTAACGAAATCAAAAATGTACTTTATGATATTCACAATCGATGGAGAAAAAAGGGATTAGGGAAGAATAATTATAAAAATGTTGAACATTTTACATGGAGTAGGTCACTAACAAAATTAATCGAATTTATAGAAGAACATTAAGTATCTTGTTTGATAAATTGTCATATTAACAATTATATTGTAAGGCGGATGATTTCAAGACCTTGAATACTAAAACTCAACTATTTATAAAGAACTTTTCTTACACTTTATCTTCTAATTTAGTTACTCTTTTAATTTCAATTCTAGTAGTAGCGATAGTTCCTAAAGTTTTAGGTGTTGAGGAGTATGGATATTGGCAATTATATCTCTTTTATACGTTATACACTGCGTTATTACATTTTGGGTGGAATGATGGAGTGTATCTACGTTATGGAGGAAAGAAATATGATGAATTAGATAAAAATTTGTTTTTCTCTCAGTTTTGGATGCTAATAACTTTTGAATTAGTAATTACACTTACTATAATTGGGTGTGCAGGGCTTATAATAGATAATCCAGATAGGTTATTTATTATAACTATGATGTTGTTGAGTTCACTTATTGTTATTCCTAGGGGAATGCTTTTGTTTATTTTACAAGGAACCAACAGAATGAGGGAGAATGCAATATCAATTCTAATTGGCAAAACGATATATTTTATTTTAATTATCGTATTTATTCTCTTGGACTTAAAATCATATCAAATTATGATTACTGCAGATCTTGTGGGTAAATTTATATCCTTTTTATATACATTAGTATGCTGTAGAGATATCGTATTCAGGAAATTAACATCGTTTTACCTGGATTTTAGAGAAACTATTAATAACATTAGTGTTGGGATAAAGGTATCATTAGCATTTATAGCAAGTACTTTAATAATCGGAACAGTTAGATTTGGAATCGAATATATGTGGGATATTGAAACGTTCGGAAAAGTTTCCTTGACATTAAGTATTTCAAATTTAATGATGGTATTTATAAATGCTATTGGTTTGATATTATTTCCAGTTTTGAGAAGAACTAATGAAAAAAACTTACCTAGTATTTATAAAGATATGAGAAATTTACTTACTGTCCCTTTAATAGGAATCCTTATATTATATTACCCTTTAAATTATATTATGTCGATGTGGATACCTGAATATTCAGAAAGTTTGATATATATGGGGTTATTGTTCCCGATGGTCTTATTTGAAGGGAAAATGTCATTATTAATAAATACTTATCTAAAAACACTTAGAAAAGAAAAACAAATGTTGCTCATTAATTTACTCTCTCTTGTTCTGAGTTTAATAATAACAATATTTTCAGTTCTTGTTCTTCAAAATTTAACTCTTTCAATTTTGTCTATTGTTTTTCTACTAGCATTTAGATGTATTGTTGCAGAAATAATTTTAAGTAAGATTCTTAAAATAACAATAAAATTAGATACTTTTATGGAATTATCAATGACAATAGTATTTATTTTAACTGTTTGGTTCATAGGGACTTGGGAAGCTGCTGCAATTTATCTATTATTCTACCTATTTTATTTGTTAATAAAACGCCATGAATTTAACAGGACAATAGAAAACTTCAGATTAATAATGAAAAAATAATTTTATGTAAATGTAGAATAATGTAACTTCGATAATGTGTTTTGATTTAAAACTAATTGTAAGGAGGCTGTATTTTATGAAAGGGATTATTCTAGCCGGTGGAAGTGGGACCCGCTTATATCCATTAACAATGGTAACTAGTAAACAGTTATTACCCATTTATGATAAACCAATGATTTATTATCCACTATCGACTTTAATGTTGGCAGGGATTAAAGAAATATTGATTATTTCTACACCAGAAGATACTTCTCGATTCGAATCTCTTCTAGGAAATGGTTCTCAATTTGGTTTGGATCTTCAATATCAAGTTCAGCCTAGCCCTGATGGTTTAGCTCAGGCTTTTTTAATTGGTGAAAAATTTATAGGAAAAGATTCAGTTGCAATGATATTAGGAGATAATATTTACTATGGCAGTGGTATGAGAAAAATTCTTCAACGTGCAGCGAATAAAGAAAATGGGGCTACTGTATTTGGTTATCATGTTCAAGATCCGGAACGTTTCGGAGTAGTAGAATTTGATAGCGAAGGTAAAGTAATTAGTGTTGAGGAAAAACCTAAAAATCCAAAATCAAATTATGCTATTACTGGCCTATATTTTTATGATAATCGTGTTGTAGAAATAGCCAAGAATGTTAAACCCTCTATACGTGGTGAATTGGAAATAACCTCAATAAATGAAACATATTTATCTTCTGGAGAACTGGAGGTTGAGCTATTGGGTCGGGGTTTTACATGGCTTGACACTGGCACCCATAAAAGTTTGGTTGCAGCAACTAATTTTGTTAAAACTGTAGAAGAGCATCAAGGGATTAAAATTGCTGCGCCTGAAGAAATTGCTTATATTAATGGATGGATTAATAAAGAACAGTTAATTGAATCTGGAGAGTTATTTTCTAAGACTGGATACGGACAATATTTATTAAAAGTGGCAAATGGAGATATAAAGTATTAATGGTGTAGGGGGAAAATATGAGGGTTATAAAAACTGAATTAGAAGGTGTAAAAGTTATTGAGCCAACCGTATTAGGTGATCATAGAGGTTGGTTTATGGAAACATATAGCAATAGTAAGTTTTTGGAATTTGGATTAGACTTAAACTTTGTCCAAGATAACCAATCTTTTTCTGCAGCTAAAGGTACATTAAGAGGATTACATTATCAATTAAATCCTAAAGCACAAACAAAGTTAGTACGTTGTACAAAGGGGGCTATTTTTGATGTTGCTGTTGATATCAGAAAAAATAGCCCTTGTTTCGGTGAGTGGTTTGGAATTGAATTAACTGAAGAAAATAAAAAACAATTATTAGTACCAAAAGGTTTTGCACATGCGTTTATGACTTTAACAGATAATGTTGAGGTACAGTATAAAGTAGATGAGCTTTACTCACCAGAAAATGATCGAGGAATTATTTGGAATGACCCTGAAATTGGTATTGAGTGGCCATTTAATGTTACTCCTATTCTTTCAGAAAAAGATCAAAAGGCACCTCTATTAAAGGATGCTGAAAATAATTTTAATTATGGAGAGTAGTGTATTATGAAGGTTTTAGTAACTGGTTACACTGGTCAACTTGGTTTTGATGTTGTACGAGAAGGAAAAAAGCGTGGAATAAGTATGCTAGGAATTGGCAGAAATGATTTAGACATTACTAATGAGACAAAAGTATATCAATATGTAAAAAATATAAACCCAGATGTAATTATTCATTGTGCTGCATATACAGCAGTTGATAAAGCTGAAGATGATAAAGAAACATGCTGGAATGTAAATGTATTAGGTACAAAATATATTGCAACAGCATCTAAGAAAGTTAATGCAAGTTTTATGTATATAAGTACTGATTATGTTTTCGATGGTAAAGGTGAAGAACCCTTTAAAGAAACTGATAAGCCAAATCCAGTGGGCTATTACGGCTTAACGAAATATGAAGGAGAAAAGGTTGTAAGAGATTTACTAGAAGAGCATTTTATCGTTCGTATTTCATGGGTTTTCGGAATCAATGGGCATAACTTTATAAAAACCATGCTTCGATTATCTGAAACTCGTAATGAATTAAAGGTTGTCGGAGATCAATATGGTTCACCAACATATACATTTGATCTAGCACGTTTGTTAATTGACATGATTCAAACGGAAAAGTATGGTGTATACCATGCATCAAACGAGGGCTTTTGTACATGGGCACAGTTTGCTTCTGAAATCTTTCAACAAGCCAATAAAGCTGTTACTGTAAACTCAATTTCAACTAAAGAATATCCAACACGTGCTGTTAGGCCAAAAAACTCGTGTATGTCAAAGCAAAAGCTAATTGACAATGGATTTAAGCCGTTACCAAAGTGGCAGGATGCGTTAAAACATTATTTAAATGAATTAGCACAAGAGGTGAAATAAGTGGAACAAAAAAAAATTCTTGTAACAGGTGGTGCCGGATTTATCGGTGGTAACTTTGTTCAATATGTGGTGGACAAGTATCCTCAATATGACATTTATAATTTAGACTTATTAACCTATGCAGGGGATTTAACAAAGCACAAACATATTGAAAAAAAAGATAATTATCACTTTGTTAAAGCAGATATTGCTGACCGTGAAACGATACTGGCTCTTTTTGAAAAAGAAAAATTTGACTATGTTGTTCATTTTGCTGCAGAAAGTCATGTTGATCGTTCCATTACAGATCCAGGGGTTTTTGTGCAAACTAATGTAGTTGGGACACAAGTATTATTAGATGCATCTAGAGCAATTAATGTTTCAAAATTTGTTCATGTATCAACAGATGAGGTATATGGTGATTTAGAATTTGACCCTACAACTTACTTCACAGAAAAAACACCATTACAGCCTAATAGCCCATATAGTGCAAGTAAAGCATCATCAGATTTATTAGTACGTGCGTATAATGAAACTTATGGATTACCAGTCAATATTACACGCTGTTCTAATAATTATGGACCTTACCACTTTCCGGAAAAATTGATTCCTTTAACAATTTCACGTGTTCTAAATGAGCAAAGAGTCCCAGTATATGGAGATGGGAAAAATGTTCGTGACTGGTTACATGTTATTGATCATTGTTCTGCAATTGATTTAGTGATTCATGAGGGTATAAACGGCGAGGTTTACAATGTTGGTGGCCATAATGAACGGACAAATTTAGAAGTAGTAGAGACAATTATTAGTACATTAGGCAAATCGAAAGACTTAATAGAATTTGTAAAGGACCGTCTTGGCCATGATAAACGGTATGCTATTGATCCAACGAAATTAGAACAATTAGGTTGGAAACCAACATACACATTTGAAACAGGTATTGCACAAACTATTCAATGGTTTGTTGATAACAAAGAATGGTGGGAGCAAATTATTAGCGGGGAATATCAAAATTATTTCGATAAACAGTACAGTATATAAGCCCCTACTATTGTGAAAGGAAGTATGTCTATGTACAAAATAGCAGTAGCTGGAACAGGTTACGTCGGCTTAGTTGCCGGCGTTTGTTTTGCTGAAATAGGCCATCAGGTAACCTGTGTTGATATAGATGAGAAAAAAGTAGAATTAATGAAATCTGGAGTTTCTCCAATTTATGAAACTGGTTTAGAAGAGCTGATGCAAAAAAATTATGCTGCAGGTAGAATTATATATACAACTGATTATCAATCAGCTTACAAAGATGCAGACGCTATTTTTATCGGTGTGGGTACTCCAGAACAACCCGATGGCTCTGCTAATCTATCATATATTGCAACTGTTGCTAGACAAATTGCAGAATCTATTGAAAAAGATTGTCTTGTGGTTGTTAAGTCCACTGTTCCAGTAGGAACGAATGATAAAGTGGAACAGTTTATTCAAGACTTCTTGGTGAATGACGTCCGAGTGGAAGTAGCATCAAATCCCGAGTTTCTGGCACAAGGATCAGCAGTACATGATACTTTGAAGGCAGAGAGAATTATCATAGGTACGGAAAGCAAATGGGCAGAGAATATATTAATGAATATCTATGAACCATTCAATTTACCAATTGTTTCTGTAAACAGACGATCAGCTGAAATGATTAAATACGCTTCTAATGACTTCCTTGCTCTTAAGATTTCTTATATGAATGATATTGCGAATCTATGTGAATTGGTTGGAGCAGACATTCAAGATGTGGCAAGAGGAATGAGTTTTGATGAACGGATCGGGAGCAAGTTTTTAAATGCTGGAATCGGTTATGGTGGATCTTGTTTCCCTAAAGATACTAAGGCCCTTGATTATATCGCGAAGCAAAATGGATATGAGTTAAAGACCGTTAAAGCTGCAATTGATGTGAATACCGAACAAAAAACAATGTTATATAAAAAGGCTAGTAAAAGGTTGATTACGTTTAACGGTCTAAAGGTGGCAGTACTCGGATTAACCTTTAAACCTGGTACGGATGATCTTAGAGAAGCGGCATCTCTTGAGAATGTTCCATTACTGTTAGATCAGGGAGCAGACATCTATGCTTTTGATCCTGCTGGGAAAGAAAACTTCTCTAAAGTGTATCCGGAAGGAAGAAACGGTAAGGGGCATATCACATATGTTGATAATGTGGAAGTAGCCTTGAAAGATGCCAATGTCTGCTTTATCTTCACAGAATGGGGCGAAGTCAAAGCAATTACTCCAGAAGCGTATACAATGTTAATGAGGACACCTTTAGTCTATGACGGTAGAAACATTTATAAGGTAGAAGATATGGAAGTGGCCAGAGTCGAATATCATTCTATTGGCAGGAAATCCGCGGAACGAAAAGGAATAGAGGAGTCTAAGTCCGATGAACTACAAACAACTAGGTCCTAATAAAGTTTACCTTGTGACGGGAGCAGCCGGGTTTATTGGATACTACCTTTCTAAGAAACTATTAGACCAAGGTTGTACTGTCATAGGTTTAGATAATATAAATGACTATTATGATGTGAGCCTCAAGGAAGATCGGTTGGAGAAACTTCAGCCTTATGAGAACTTCACTTTTATTAAACAGGATATTTCTGATAAAGTAACCGTTAATAGAGTATTTGAAGAATATAAACCCAATGTCGTAGTGAACTTGGCTGCACAAGCAGGGGTTCGTTATTCGATTGAAAACCCGGATGTCTATATGCAAAGTAATGTCATTGGGTTCTATAATATCCTTGAAGCCTGCAGACATTACCCTGTAGACCATCTGGTATACGCTTCCTCTAGTTCTGTATATGGCGCTAACAAGAAAGTTCCTTTTGAAGAAAGTGATTTTGTAGATAACCCGGTTTCACTTTACGCTTCTACTAAGAAATCAAATGAACTGATGGCACATACGTACAGCCATCTGTATAAGATTCCTGCTACAGGTTTACGTTTCTTCACCGTATATGGTCCTATGGGTAGACCGGATATGGCTTACTTCGGATTCACGGATAAGTACTTTGCAGGTGAACCTATTAAGATCTTTAACAATGGTGATTTTGAAAATGACTTATATAGAGACTTCACATATATTGATGACATAATTACTGGAATCGAAAGACTCATCACTTCCCCGCCATCTGATGAAGGTGTACGTCACAAGGTTTATAACATAGGGAATAACAGTCCTGAAAAATTGATGAACTTTATTGAAACTCTGGAGAAAGCGTTAGGTAACGCACTTGGTAGAGAAGTGGAGTTTGAAAAAGTATATGAACCTATTAAGCCTGGTGATGTTCCAGCTACTTATGCATCTACTGAGCGTCTGCAGAGAGCGGTTGGGTTTAAACCTGAAACTTCTATTGAACAAGGGTTAGGTAAGTTTGTTGAGTGGTATGTGGAGTATTATAAGAAGAAATAATTTTTATAAAGAGATGGTAGTTCAAATATTGAACTACCATTTTTTGTTGACTGTACTTTTATGCATGAAAAAATAAGTCGGACGTTACTTACATAAGTTCTAAGGTTAGAAGTTTTTTTTATATGTATTATTTTGAAATCTATATACAAGTGGTCAGACATTTTATATTTTTATGGGAGGTTCATTATGAACGGTGTCAACCTGGACGCATTTATAAAGCGAGATGATTTTCGTCTAGAAACAGATGAAGAAGATTTTGATGACTATGGAGTAACAACAGAAAAGGTACTATTCGAGCTTGAAAAGAGAAGTATGTTTTTTTCTTTACTAAGAAAACCAGACTTTCAAAGAGAAACGGTTTATTGGGAACCACAAAAGGTTTGTAATTTAATAGAAAACTACCTGGATGGAGATTTAATACCAGCTATTATTTTATGGAGGAGTCCAGCTAATCTAGTATTTGTTCTGGATGGGGCTCATCGCTTAAGTGTATTGATTGCATGGGTAAATGATGACTATGGAGATGGGGATATTTCTAAAACATATTATGGAGATTATATATCAGAAAAACAGCTAAAATTAGCTCAAAAAACACGGGAGTTAGTACATAACAGAATAGGAACGTATAAAGAGCATCAATCTACTGAAAGTAGGGATGGTAATACACAGAAATCAGCTAGGGCAAGACGAATGGCTCTTAGAAAAATTGATATTCAGTGGGTAAGAGGAAATGCGGAGAAAGCAGAAGAAGCATTTTTCAGAATAAATCAAAATGCTGCTAAAATATCAAAGACAGAGATTGAATTATTAAAGCAGAGAAAGTCCCCCTTAACGATTGCTGCTCGTGCAATCTTGAGAAATGGGACAGGTCACAAATATTGGTCGAACTTTGAAAAATCTATACAACTTAAAATTGAGAAGGTTGCCACTGAAGTTCATAAGTTGCTTTTTGAACCAAGCTTAAATGGAAACATCATCAATACTTTAGACTTACCAATTGGGGGTAATACGCCTTCCAATAAAAGCCTAACAATGATTTTCGACTTAATAAGAATAATAAATGATAAATATACACTTAAGACCGAAGTGGAATTAGAGAGGGATTTACCGCAGAATGAACAATTAAATTTATTTGGAGATGAAATAAAGAAAGAAGTAAAACAAATTTCTGCAGATGATGAAGATGGATCATTTACAATAGAAGTATTAAATAAATGCAAGAGTATCTTGTCTAGAATAAGTAGTAAGCAATCCAACTCATTAGGTTTGAGTTCAATAGTTTATGTTTACTCTCATCGAACAGGAAACTTTCAAGTCACT
Organism: Rossellomorea aquimaris; assembly: GCF_035590735.1. NCBI lineage: Bacteria > Bacillati > Bacillota > Bacilli > Caryophanales > Bacillaceae > Rossellomorea > Rossellomorea aquimaris. The sequence goes on along the minus strand of NZ_CP141595.1, from coordinate 4,182,311 downwards.
TCTTTAATGGCTTTAGTTGAATTTGTAAAGTATTTAGATGAATACCAGCTATTTAATGAATTTACAAAAGTAAGAGATGAAATGGAAAAAATAATTATAGAACATAATAGTTTTATTGAACAAATCATAAGCAAATACGGTAGTGGTTCAAAAGGCTATAAGCATATTAAAAACTTGTTTGTGAAAATTTTAGCAGAGCTTAATCAAGGGAAAAATAGACAAGAAGTCTTAGAAGTTATTCTAAATACGTTTAATTACCTTCGAATTAGTACAACATTTAGTGGTGAAAACGAACCTATTAGATTTTCTAGTAGTACTAAAAGTGCTTTATTTATTAAAGAGTCATTAAATCAAATGATAAGATGTAAAATATGTAAAGGACACATTACATCCAATAGTATAACATACGACCACATTGTTCGGCGTAGAGATGGTGGTGTAGGTAGCTTTAATAATGGACAATTAGCTCATCCATACTGTAACAGTGTCTTTAAACACTAAAGTTGGATAAAAAGGAATATCAAATTATTCCTTTTTATCATAAATCAACGGTTGCACGGGGGAAGGGTAACACTGATTTTGATAACAATGGAATGAAAGAGTTTCATCATCCTTACTTTAAGAAAGACTTAGGGTTAATCCGGGACGGTTTCGATTCTACTTTTTCAAATGCTTACTATACCTCCTACCACTCTATAATTTAATACCATTATGTTTAGTGCAAATCCATTAAAAATCCGATAGAAAGGTTACATTTTAAGTGTCCATTCTATCGGATTTTTTAAAAATATTGAAAATCAAACCATTAAACTACCTCCCAAGCCAACCCCCATCAACAGCCACCAAATGCCCATGCACATAATCCGAAGCCCCTGAAGCTAAATAAACAACAGTACCCTTAAAATCATCCGGTTCTCCCCATCGATCAGCTGGAATCCGATCAAGAATCTGTTTACTTCTGACCGGGTCTTCAATGAGAGCTGTATTCATGTCCGTAGCAATATACCCTGGGACGATCGCGTTTACATTTACACCCTCTTTTGCCCATTCATTGGAGAGGGCTTTCGTGAGTTGTGCCACACCGCCTTTTGCCGCTGCATAGGCTGGAACGGTTAATCCTCCTTGGTAAGAGAGAAGGGAAGCGGTGTTGATGATTTTGCCTTCTCCTTTCGCAACCATGTGACGTCCTGCCTCCTGACATAATAGCCAGACCACTTTTAGATTGATATTCAGCACATCATCCCAATCGGATTCAGGGAAATCAACAGAAGGCGACCGGCGCTGAATCCCGGCATTGTTTACTAAAATATCAATCTTTCCAAATGTCGAGATCACACTGGGAATAGCAAATTTCACTTCTTCTTCCTTTTCAAGATCACATGGTATAATGGAGCACTTTCTACCAAACTGTTCAATTTCTTCCTTCACATCAGTCTGCTTCGGATTCCTTTGAAGCAAGGCAATATCTGCTCCGGCTTCTGCCAGGGCCATTGCCATTGATCGTCCAATACCACGCGTAGCCCCCGTGATGGCGGCTACCTTTCCGGTTAAATCAAATAGATTCTTAGTCATATGTATCTCTCCTTCTGCAATTTCTTCTTTTGTTAGATTGATCATTCGATTAAATTAGGAATAAACGTAACAATCGACGGAAACAGCACGATCAAAACGAGTGCAAAGCAAAGCACCAGAACAAATGGAATGGCACTCTTCATCGCATGATCGAGCTTAACACCGGCGGAGGAGCATGCCACGAACAGGCAGACACCTACCGGAGGAGTCAGTGTTCCAATCGCAATGTTAATGACAATCATAACCCCGAATACAATCGGATCCATTCCGGCACCCATGGCGATAGGTAATAGGATGGGAACAAACATAATTAACAGCGCAAGACCTTCAATGAACATGCCGCCAACGATAAAGATTAAATTAATGACGAGTATAATAAAGAATGGGCTGTCTGATACGCTCGTGATGAGACTGCTCAGGATCTGTGGGAAGTTGTGACTCACGAGAATCCAACTGAACAGGGAGGAAGCGGCAATGATTAACAACACATTCCCTGAACTGATGACGGCTTCCATGAAAATCGATGACAATTCTCGAAATTGAATACTTCTATAAACGAACAATCCCAGGATTAACGTATACACAACCGCAATGACACTGGATTCTGTAGGTGTAAAGGCGCCTGTTAGAATCCCGCCGACGATAATGACCGGAGCAAATAAAGGGAGTATCGCTTTTTTGAAGCTGTCGATGAAATAGCTGAATGAAAACGAGTTGGATTTAGATACACCATAGTTTTTCTTGATGCAAATGATCCTTGATGCCACCATGAATAGAATCCCAATGAGAATACCGGGAATGATTCCTCCTAAGAATAGCTTCCCGACGGAAATACTGGCAATTCCGCCTAACACAACCATCGGAATACTCGGTGGAAAGATAATGCCGATGGATCCTGATGCTGCTTGCAAGGCGGCGGCAAATCGTGCTGGATAGCCCAATTTCACCATACTTGGCGTCATGACACTGCTTAGTGCAGCCGTATCAGCAGGGGCGGATCCGGAAATTCCTCCCATCATCATCCCGGAAGTGACACTCACATAACTCATGCCGCCTTTAGTCCATCCAATAATGGAGTCGGCGAAGTTCACAAGTCTTTGCGTTAATCCGCTTTTATCCATGATTACACCCGTCAGCATAAAGAAAGGGATGGCCAGTAATGTAAAGCTATTCATGGAAACGAACATTTTTTGGGGAATCAATAGTAGCGGGACCACCCCTTCCCATGGCCCTGTAAGAAGCAGAAGAGAATCCTGATTCAAACAGAAAATGTAACCGCTAACAATACATTTTAAAAAATTTCTTTACTCCTGAAAAAACCTTTGAGAAAATTCATACTTAATATTATATATATTATTTGTGATTATATATAATCTACAGAGGCACGTCAAGACCCCTACCATAAATAGATAGGGGGTCTTGGTTGGAGTCTATTTTTCAACCATTTTCATAATATGTTCTTTGAAAACGATTTTCGCCTTCTCTATATCTCTTTCTTCCAGCGTTTCCACAAGGGCTTGATGGTATTGATGGACTTCCTCTGGAAGGATCCGGACCTTCGGATTCAATAACGTGATATATCGTCGGATATGATTCGTTAACATTCCCCATATGCGTAAAAACACATCTACATTGGACCACTCAATGATCGTACGATGAAATTCCATATCCAGTTGCGACTGGACCGCATAATCCTTTTCTGCGTATTTCATTTTGTCCACGATATCGTATAATTCACCAAAATGCCTTTTGGTCAGCTGAGGGAGAATCACTTCAATCGCATCTGTCTCGATCTTCGCCCTTAATGAAAACATATGATACATTTCAACGGGATTGTAATCCCTTACAAAGGCACCTCTATACTTAATCGTATGAATGAGACCTTCTTCCTCCAGGCCCCTAAGTGCTTCCCTTACCGGCACCTGACTAATGCCCAGCCTTTTGGCCACTTCTGTTTCCACAATGCGATCGCCGGGCTTGAGCTTGAACATAATAATATCCTCTCTAAGTTTCTCTTTCACTTCATCCTTGAGGGAAATAAGCGTATTCACTTTTTTGGTTTTCGACATTTTATACAGTCCTTTATGGCTTTTAGATTTATTAGGTTATATATAATGAATTGTATTGTATATAATGATGGGTTGCAATGGGGAAGGGGAAGGGACGGTTCTCACTTAACTTTTTTCGTGATTATGGAATAAAAGAGTATCAACATCATTTCTTTACGAAGCAAGAGATTTGAATGAAGAACGCATCAAATTCCTCAATACTCTCCAGAAGGTTAAAATCAAATTGCACAAGAGAGGTTCAAGTAGTTTAATGAGCGAACGAATCAAGTAAAGTGTTTAGAAGACCACAGGTATTCCAGCGGGAGACTATTCGGTGATGAAGCCAGAGTGGAGATCGGGAAGGGCCTGGGTCAATTGGGAATTCCCCAATTGAAGAGTCTGCCGAATGAGGAAAGGGATAGGGTGTTGAAGAGAGTGAAGAGGATTGAAGGGGTGTGCCAGCAGCAGGCGGCAAGGATTCTTGGGGTTACGGTTCATTTTTTGTATAAAGTTAAGGGGTAGAGTGGGAACCGTCCCCATTCTACCCCAACTCTTTATTTATATGTTACTCCTCCAAAGAGAAAAAAGTATATCATGGCTGCGCCTACCAGGCTTAACAGACATATTAATGCTATTTTTATGAATTTTGACATTTTCATTTCCCCTGTCTAATAAGTTATTTGTTTTTTCGGATTGCATCAATAATATCAATTCTGCTAGTTTTCCATATGGAGGATATCCCAGATAATATTACAATGAGGAATGATAATACAAAGCAGAAAATAACTGAACCAAGTGTTATAACAAATAATCCACTCAAGCCAAACACAGTATTACCTAATAACATTAACGCAACTGCAATGATAAGGGAAAGAATAAATGTTTTCAATGCGATGATTAACATCTCATATCCTATTAAAAATACAACATCTCTTGAAGTTAATCCTAATGCTTTTAAAATACCTATTTCTTTTTTTCGGGTTCTATTTTTAAAATAATATACAAATCCAAACAATAGCATGACTATGATTACAAGGATAAAAGAAACAATGGTCATTACATTCTTGATCATCTCTAAATTTGTTTGAATTTCTTTTATATCTGAGGCTTTACTATTAATAAAAATATTAGATGATAGCTTTTCAATTTTTGATTTTACTATTGGAACATCTTCATAGCTACTCACATCAATATATAACGAACTAGGCCCTAATTCCTTTTCTTTGAATCCTGGAAAAGTCTCTCCATAATTGGTATCTTTATTCTCGTTTATAATTGTGATCAATTGATCATAGTCCATAAAAATGAGGTTTTTGCTTTCCTCAGATCTCTGATAATTAAATGATTCATCTAATACACCTGTAATTTCTTTTGTGATCGTAACAAGTTTGTATATTGCACCGTCAATTTGCACCGTTTCATCTGATGTTTCTTTTTGACTTCCATCCTGCGGTTTTGTAGCTGTACTATCATATAATTTAGTTGGAACAAAAAGCGTAACCTCTAAAGTTTTCCCAATTAAACTACTACTATCCTCTTTTAGTGTTTCAGCGAAAGAAGAAGTTAATATTACCCCTTCCCTACTATCCTTCTTAGTGCTCTTATATTTTAGTACCGGCTCAAAATTCTCCTCAGGATATAAAGGGGATACCCTAAACTGCACGTCTTCATTATTGCTTTCAAATGAATTAGGGTATGTCTCTTTTTTTATTATTTTGTCTTCATCTTTTAACGTTAGGCTTGCTTTATCTGATTGATTTTTAGAAACCCCAAATGAACTAAGTTCATAATATGGATAGGCTTTATTAACATTTGGTATTTTCTTGATACTGTTTATCTCATCTGTAGTGTAGGTTATCGCATCCTGATAATCAGTTTGTGAGTTAAGTCCTAGTGAATCATTTACTGCAAATAAACTTTTTTCTGAGATGGAATTAATAAAATCTTTTTGTTGGTCACTAAATGTATCGCCAAAGTTAATGAATAATGTTGTAATCGCAGCGATAAACGCGGTGACAAATATCAATATTTTACTAATGCCCTTATCATTCTTTCTTTGTTTGATATAATATCGTACAAAATTGAAAACATCTTTTTTATCATTATTAACTTTATTTTCCTTATGAGTAGAAGTGAAGTCAGGAGGTGATTGATGAGTTACCACAAGTTTTTTTTCTTGAATCTCATATACGGTATCTGCATTTTCTGCTACTAGATTATCATGAGAAACTATGATAACAACCTTATTCATTTCATGGGCTAATTTTCTGAAAAGTTCAAGAACAATGGCTGCGTTGTTTGAATCCAATGAGGCAGTAGGTTCGTCAGCGAGAATAATGTCGGCATCATTAATTAGAGATCTTGCAATCGCGACTCTCTGCTCCTCGCCACCTGATAAGTCGGAAGGATAACTATCAGCTACGTTTGTTAAGCCGACATAATCTAATAGTTCGTTTGCCTTTTCGTTTATTTCTGACTCGTTCTGAGATAACACCCTCATTGGAACCAAAACGTTTTCTCTTGCGGTGAGTTCCTGCAGTAGATTATTCTGCTGGAAGACAAAGCCAACTTTTTTTAATCTAAAATTAGATTTATCTTGTTCGTTATAGTAGTGAACAGACTGTCCATCAAGTGTGTAAGAGCATTCTTGATTTGGTCTTTGAATTAATCCTAGAACGTTTAATAATGAAGATTTCCCTGATCCGGAAGCCCCTCTTATAGCCGTAACTTCACCTCTCGGGAAGGATATGTTGATATTTTCAAGGATGCTTTTTTGGTTATATTTTATCGTTAAATTATTTAATGCTAACAAATTTTGCACCTACCCTTATTAAATGATGTTCATTAGAAATTTTAATTTTTATAAAATAGAATGAAATGTTATTAAAAACTCTAATGAAAATCATAACAAAAATTATCAAAATTTAGAATGTTTTTCATTTTGAGCGGGAGTCAGAAGTATGGGTCTATGTTAGTGATTCGTAATAAAATCTATGATTCTACTAAGCTAAATGAATTAGGAACCACACCTGTTAGTAATATTTAATATTTCAGTGTATGAATATAGTAAATTGCTTCTAGTGTGGTTCCTGATTCATTGATCACCATTCAGTAGAAAATTCTTACAAAGGAATTAAGTTTCTCTTAAAATAAAATACTCATGTATTGAGTTGATTGGCTAATTCCAACTGCTCCCCAAGGAGAAGGTACACCGACAATATTCTTGAATGATCCTTTAGCATATTCGCCATAAGGATGTGCAGCCTTCCAAGTTTTTTCAGACTCAATGTTGTTTGGGAACCAACATTTATCTGTGGTTAGCCATACGTCTGTTACATCACCAGAACTTGAGTAACTATACCCATCTGCATGTAATGTTTCTTTTACAACAAGAATTCCTGCTAAACTGTAACCATTGATGGACGTCGTACGATTACTATAGAATGCTGCTTCTGTTGAAACCGTGCCAACAAGGAAACTAAAAACCATAGCAAACGAGATAAAGCCGAATAATTTTTTCTTCATTTGTTTCTTCCTCCCCTAATTTTCATTTGTTGCCCCATGGAACAAATCTACTATAACATTTGGTTTGGATTATGGTACAAATTTCCTCGAAAAATAATTATTCTTTTAGGCATATTTTACATAAATGGTATATTTAGATTGTTCTTTTAAGATGTTGAGCACAAATAATCCGCTCAGAAAATAGCTGGATTTTTGTATTATATATCCATATAAAAACTATTATTATTTAGTATTTGTAACTTCTATCTCTCTGAGATGGTATTTTTCAATTTCATATATCGAGGTAGACAAATGATATTTTAAGATAATTTTTTACGATGATGGTTAATCCAATATCAATAGAGATTAATTTTCTATAGGTAAGTAATTTTAATCAAGAAAAGTGTTTAGAGAATCAGTTGAAGAGAGAATTAGGGATAATATACTCAGAAGCAGGAGGGAGCAGAGGGACGGTTCTCATGCTTCTTTATATGCTTTGAAAAAGCATCAGAACCGTTACTTCCAAAGCAGTTTAATTTAGAAAAAATCCTAAGATTAACTAGTTTAGGTGTGTTATAGATTCGTTATTTCTATCATATTTTCCAATTACTTCTATCCCAAAGTGATATGTTTGTCTTACCAGCCAATGATTTACCCGAGGATGTAAAAGTACTGTGTGTACCGCCCCTGCGTTCTGTTTTGCCTGAATTGCAAATGGTTTAACGGATATATTTGCAATGATGTAAACACCCTGAAACTTTCATTAGTTCATAAATTCAGATTGTTATTATAATAGGTATAAATACCTACAATTAATAGTTATAAATACCCATAATATTCGTTCGTTGATGTTATAATAGTACCTGTTGTAAAAAATGGATAATTATAGGTTTTATTTTAGTGAAGGAGGTTGCAACTTGGGTTACTGTACAGAATGTGGACAAGAACTAAAGAATAATCCAGCTTTTTGCGAAGGGTGTGGAGCAAAGAAAGAGGTGGAAAATGAGCATTCAGTAAAAAGAGCTCCCTTGTCCAAGAAGACAAAAGTATTTATTACTATTGCAGGTATTTTATTGATTAGTCTGATCAGCACTCATATGATACTATCTTCTATTTATGATCCGATGAAAACCATTCAATCGATGGACCAGGTGATGTCTTCAAATAGCGAAGGGGAATTTATTGAATATCTAACATTGGATGAAAGTGCTTTATTGAATAAGAAACAGTATTTCTCCTTTATTCAATCTTCGGGTTGGGAAGATATAAGGGAGCAATTGGCATCCATTATCACCAATGATATAAAATCTGATGCTTATGTAAAGAACCGATATGGCCATGATGTGTTCAAAGTGAAGCGGGATTCAATCGCGGGTATTTATGATACATATGAAATTGAGGCGATTCCCAATCAAATCATGATGAAGACCAATATGGCGCCTGCCACCTTTAAAGTAGGCAAAAAGAAAGTGACAATCAAGGACAGCGGTGAACCGATGGAGGGAAGTAAAGCCTATCCTGGAGTGTATACAATCAAAGGTGAGGCATCTGGTCAGTATGGTGAATTTGCATTGGAAGAAGAAATTGAAGTGGCTTCGAGTGAAGACCATCAGTCTGAATATAATCTCGACTTTAACGGTTCCACTTATTCCATCTATACCAATGTTCCTGAAGCCGTATTGTTTGTGAACGGGAAGAGTACGAACACGAAGCTTGAAGAGTTTGAGTACCTTGGTCCATTTCCTGAAGGGAAGGACATTTCTATGTTCGCAGAGTTATCAACGTCGGAAGGTCGGAAATTCAGAAGTGAAGAGATTACTCAGGAAGATGATGTATGGGGAGAGCTTCCTTTTATGATAGCGGTAGAATCAATGGAACCGTTAAAAGATGAGGGAGATGAAGCTTCAGCATCACTTGATGAAGCGAACCAGTTTATCCTGGATTTCAGGGATTCATACGAGCAGGCGTTGAACTCCCGGGATTTTTCATTAATCGAATCTTATATGTCAGAAGGTAGTACAGCCGATGAGGAATTGAAGGAATACATAGGAGAGCTCCAAGATAAGGATTACTCCTATGAGTTTACTGAGAATCAGATCATCCATACGGAAGAAGTAGGGGATGATTCATTTGAAGTCACCACGAATGAACGGTTTGTTTTCACGAATCATCTGGGCGAGAAGACGACGTATGACCGTGAAAAGATCTACACACTGATGAAGGAAGATTCAAACTATAAAATTGAGAAAATCGAAATTAACGAAACAGAACGAGATTCGATTTAATGGAGGTACGACATGTTGAAATGCACAAATTGTCTTAATGAACAGGATTCAGGGAAGTTCTGTGGAAAATGTGGAACAAGTTTAATGGAAACCGGGGATCCTCAGCCAACGGCTTACACAGAAGCAGCAGCAGCTTCACCTGCCGTGGCTGCACAGCCGGTTAACACGAATGAACATGTAATGAAAGCGAAAGAAAATGTGTCAAAGTACTGGAGTTATGCCTTGCAAGTATTGAAAAAACCATCTGTGGCATTCGATTCTAAAGAGAGCCAGTATGTGAATGGAATCATTACATTGGCCCTCTTTGTCATTGCGTTTGCACTGAGTATCTACTTCCTGGCAAATAAATTGTATAAGGCCGTTGTTGGAGGATTTGGCAGTCTCTTCTCTGAAGGGGGAATAGGAGCAGAGTCGTTGCCGTTCTTTAGCATTACGTCCTCCTTATTCATGTTTGCAGTATTTTTTATCCTGGGATCCTTCATCAGTGTCTTCCTTGTATCAAAGTTCATGACAGAAGGATTCACCTTGAAAGAGTTACTGGGTCAATTCGGCAGCATTCTTATCCCATTCACGGCATTAAATGTAGTGGCCATCATCTTTGGATTAATGGGGTCGATTCAACTGACTCTCACTTTGACGGGAGTATCACTCTTCTATACTATCGCCATCCTGCCGTCCATCATAGTCTACGATCGAGCGATGAAGAGTGAAAAATCATTAAACAAACTATACTGGGCAACGGGTGCATCGGCAGCATCCCTGTTCATCGCCTACCTGATCGTCCGTATGAGCGTATTGGATTTCATGAGTGAGATTGAATCGTTATTGAATATGGGGTTTTAAGGAGCAAGGGAAGCATGGGGAAGCATGGGGACGGTTCTCATGCTTCTTTTTGAGGCATCACTACGGTATTTTAAGGGGAAGCAGAATGCTTCCCCTACATATATATTACATGAGCAAAAAATGAAAAGTATGTTCGTTTATGGTATGGTTTAATCGCCCAACCAAAGAACTTGATCGTCAAAGAAAAGCCTGCCTTTTCAGTGGGAAAGGCAATCTTTTGTATTGCTTTAGTTTGCGGCAGAACGAATGAAGGATAAAGAAAATGCTGTGTTATCCATTCCCTCCCAAAAACCCCTTAACCACCTCATTAAACCTCTCACTATACTCCCAAAACATAAGATGTCCTCCCAGTACCTCCACCGACGCTTTAGGAGCAAGCTTTCTCAGACTGGATGTGGCAACTTCGGCCCAGTGCTCGGAGACAACATAGAGAGTCGGTACAGATTCACTACTCTCTGCCGCCTCAACACGATAATCAGAGAATAGCCCGGAAGAAAACAAATTGGCGGCAATATAGTAAGGTGTTTTAAGTGATTGCTCGACGATCCAATCTAATTCTTCTTCCTTCAGATCTCGTTGGACCATGACTCCGGTGGCATAAGCAGAGATGAAATCCCGCTGTCCTTTTGGGTTGCGAAGGTAATTCGTGTAGGTTGCAGCCATGTCATCAAGGGGGCCTTCCACCCAATCCTCGTCTTGTTGAACGGATAGTGATTTTGGCGGCATATCAATGAGGACAAGGGATTTGATCCCATCCGTACCGAATTGGCGGATATATTCCCAGACCGTTAAGCATCCGAATGACCAGCCGACAAGCGTTGCATTCTCGACTTTTAATTGCTTCAATACTTTATCGAGATCTGTTCCGTGGGAGACATAGTCATTCCCGTGGACCGTCATGGTTGACCGGCCATGGCTCCTGGGGTCGATCACAATCGTACGATGAGTTTTCGAAAAATGCTTGACCTGCTCGTTGAAGACTTCAGTGGTAAATGTAAACCCGGGAATAAATACAATGGGCTCCCCACTGCCAGTATTCTGCACAAATAATTCGATTCCCGGTTCCACTTCAATGTATGTGTTCATAGCTGTCCCCCTGAATTTTTGTTAATTTGTTTCTACATTATATTCATCATGACCTTGTTTCATATCGGAAATGATTGATAAATAGGAAGGGAAGCAAGGGGACGGTTCTCTTGCTTCCTTTTTTGACATTTCAGGGGATGCGTTTCTTGGCAAAAAAAGACCTGTCCTATGCTACATCTGGTTTGGGAATGTACTCCTGGGAGTTAATCAAACGTTTGGTTGAAGGATAGAAACGTAGAGTTCAGGGGATAGGAGAAGGTAGGCGTTTGTTTAGGGAAAGCAAGTGCGACGTTCCTCACTTAACTTGTTAATTATGGATCAAGCTATTTTAATGGTATAGCGAAAACCGTTCCGCAGTATCTTTAAGTATTTTTGGGAAGCGGAAGAACCGTCCCCCTGCTTACCATATGACTTATCGCTTATTATCATCTTAAATGGAGTAAGGTATAATATACCATAAGACAAGTGAAATCGGCTTAACGTGAAGAAATTGAGGTGAGTTTGATGTTTGGCTTTTGGGTGATCGTAACGATATGTTTAGCCATTTGGGGTGGATATATCGCTTATAAATCTGAACGGTAGTATGGTCGGCTTGTCCTTTCACGGCCATATAAAAAATCCTCACTTATGAAAGTGAGGATTTTTTATTCGAAGGATCAACCTTGTTCAACCAGGTGTGAGGCAAATTCTCCGATGCTCCGCAGCATGTCTTCCCATTCTTTCTCATCGGCTAAATGGAAATGGATGGTGTCTGTATCATCGCTGTATTCGCTCAGCCAAATTCCTTGGGTGGATGGAAGGAAGAATAGGATATTCTCCAGATACATTTCATCCTCCATTGACACAATTCCAAAGTTGGATATATTAAATAATGTCCATTCAAAGCGTTTTAAATCCTCAGTAAACAGGTCGAAGCTGATCTCTTCTTCAGGTGTGAAGCGCGAGCTTTTTCGGACCTTCTTTAGTTTATCCGGATTGCTTAAGCGGTCGAAGTTCTTCTCGCTCAGAATGAAGGTTCGCTGCTCGTTCGTATGAAGCTTCTGGATGCCATAGTATTCTTTCATATAATGCTTCATCTCATCTGACGAAATGATTGAGAACTCATGGATGATATCCTTTTCAATGAGGTGGAGCAGCCACTCATCGTTCTCGTAGTGATGAATCATCAGCACAGACTGAGCGGGTGTATTGGAACAGCGGATCATCCTCTTGGATTGTACATAGTTCCTGATGAAGTGGAACATTTCCTCCGTTAAAGGATTCTCTCCTCGTGCATCACGCTCTTCATCCAGAATACGCTTCATGATCAGTTGTTTACTCGTCGCCTCCATGATGGCGACCCATTCCTGTTCGGTCTTCTTCCCGATTGCTGCCTCTGCAATCCCCTTTGCTACACGGTCGTAGCCTGATAAGCTGACCATTAAGGCGAGTTCTTCTGATGTGCAGGTAAGTAGATGGTTCATGGGCTCACTCCTTATTTAGTAGTTATTTCATTTTTTATTGGATGTTTTTAATAAATGATAAGTTCTATTAACCAGGCAAGTATATAATAGATGATAATGGAGAGAACACCTTGAACAAGTAGTGCAATTAAATATAGTACTTTTCGTACAAACCAGTTGTATTTTCCGATTTTAGTATAAATGTAGTAGCCAGAGCCAAACATCCCCTTTTGAAATGTGTTCGTTATTTTTTGGAACACTGTAGTAGGGGGATCGTAGATAGCCACTTCATAGTAACCCAACATTGTCTTTTCTAAGATGAATATGGTGCATCCGTATGCGAACTGGGTAGATAGTATAATCCCGAATGTTAATAAGAAAAAATCAGCTGCACTATAGAGTGTTAAGTACATAGGTTTTCCTTTCTCTAATTCAATTAGGATAAACCAAGTGTCTTTAAAGGCTTTTGATAGTTATAAAAATAACCACTTCAATAATCCAAAAATCAATTCATAGATCAATATAGATAAGATGGCCTGGATAATTAAACAAACAAGTAATAAGAATTTACTTAATATCCAATTGAATTTTGAGACCTTGGTGTAAATGAAATATCCAAATCCGATGGTGGATTTTTGAAAAAAGTTAGTCGCTTTCTGGAAGAAATTATTAGGTTTTTCATAAATGGAGATCGTGTAAAAATCCACCATGGTTTTTCCTAATAATAAAATCAAAAAACCATAACCAAGTTGTGTAAGTAAAATGGCAATCAATAAATACTTGATGAATACAATGATCGTGGGTAGTGTTAACAGCATTTATTTCTCCTTTATGTTTGGATTAATTAAACCAACTGGCTACAGACCCGGTAATTTTCCCGGAGAGTTCTTTTACATTTTCTAGACCTTTCTCAGCAGATTTTCCAATGCTCCCGCCTAAATCTTTCACTTTATCTCCATACTTAGAGCTAGCTAGACCACCGACTAATCCACCAACTGCCCCTCCAACGACAATACCAACTGGACCACCAATGCTCCCGATTGTTGCACCAACTTTAGCCCCTATTCCGATTGCTGCTACATCCGTACCCCAACCTGCTAAGAAACGGCCACCTTTCTCGAAAGTGCTCTTATCCGAGTTTTCCGGATCTGTAAATTCACCAAAATTGGAAGCGAATGAAATAACATTTGCTACCAATGGAATTCTTTTACTGATTGTTGTTAAACCTTTTACGTTAGCGGCTTTACTCAATAATTCTTTTGAGCCTGTCTTCATTCTCTCCAGTGTCCCTTTTGAAAGCTCGGCTCCCGTTAGTACGTTAGAATTTTTTGGGAAACCTGCTATATGCTTATATAAATGAGAAGGACTTTCATATGACTGAACAAACTTCTGTAAGTTTCCCAGCAAAGGATTGGATGGAGAGGCTTGCCTAGAGAAATGAATCAGTTTTTTTGCAAGGGGTGAACTATGTTTGGTTTTACTAGTCCACGATGGGTTCATTTTGACGCTGAATTTATATTTCCCTCTTACCTTTTCCCAAAGAGTAGGTTTACTTCCTAAGTAATTAATAGATAGATTACGAGAGAGAATGGAAGTAGTGAAAATAGAGAACGTTTGATATCCAGCTAAAATATTATCTCCTAAACTTAATTTACTATTGACTAATTCAAAGGGATTTAGAATTTTTTCTCCTAAATCATTTAGTTGATTATTTATAACAAATGAATCGATTTGTTCATTAGAGTTTAGTTTATTCAACTGGGAAGGTTGGTATTTTTCTATCTCTAAGTTTCCACTCTCAAACATTCCGTTTACTTCGAGTAGATAATTTCTTAACATTTGAATATCACGTTCAACCGAATCAAGTTCTTTTGTTTGAACAGAATCAAATGTCGACAGATCTTCAACAGTGTGATCAATTTTTCTATGAGCTTGACGTTGTAGACTCATAAAACGATCTTCCTGAAGAGCTGGTGCATAGACAATATCGCTCACCCGGCTAATAGCTGAGTTTGCCTCATCGACGAGTTCGGTAGCCAGGTTTTCTCCTTTACGCAGGCCGTTGTTCAAGTCATTAGAAAGAAATGACTGGTCAATATACCCTGTTTGATCAGGTTCTAAGTCTTTAGCGGCACTGTTGATGGTGTTGAGAATTCGTTCGTAATTTTCTAATGTGAATGCATAGGCAGAGAGAATTTTTTGGTGAAAGTCCTGATAGAAAGAACGGATTGATTCTCCACCCTTCCCCTCAAAAGAATCGTTGAGATGGGTGAAAGCAGCAATCTCATTTTCAAGCTTTTCAATCTGCTCTAATTTAGTAGAAAGCATGCTTGTCAGCTCATCGATTCCATTATGCAGTGACTGTGAATCCAATATCTTCACAACGTATCGCTCCTTAACGCAATTTAATGGAGGAGGATAATTCGCGATCTGCTTCCTCCATGCTGATTAATGATTGCTTGACTGATTGATTATTCTTTGCCAGAAGTTCTCTATACATCTTCCTGATTTCAGATAATTGGTGGTTCAGTTCATTGATTCGTTTCGTGACGTCCAGCCGATTGCCGCTGGCAATAGTGGTTGGGATGTCTGTTGAAAGGGTCTCAGACGCATTGTCCATATCTGTGACAGCTTGCTCTACAGCACTGTAACGTATTTTCAGTTCTTCACCCAACGTGATTGTCTCCCTTCCTCTTTTCCTCATTTATTCTTGCAACCTCTTGAGAGATATTGTACTGCAATGTTTGTATTTCAGAGTGAAGCGTGTTGACTTTATTTTCAAAGATCGTAATCGATTCACTTAATTGAAATTGGTAAAGATCCCTGTAGCTCAATGAAATATCTTCACGAACTTCTTGGAATGCATTCGCTAACTGGCCCTTCCACGTATGTGGGGAGAGCTCTGGGTCTTCTATGGAATGTCGGTTGTGAACGAACTCATTTTGTATATTCTCTAACTCTCGTATAATCGAATCTAAGCGGTTGACCTGCTCTTTTTTTTCAGCGAGTTGAGATTGCAAGTATGATAGGTAAGACAGCGTTATCATCTCCTTACTAAAAAATGACGTAATTCCTCCAGTATAAATGGTATCAAATGGAAAGGAAGATAGTAATAGGAAAATAAACACATATTTACGGCAGTGAACTAAGCCTTTTATCCTTCCGGAGAATATGTACAATGAAGATTTACCCATAAAATGTAAGATATACTCCTTTTTATTAAAAAAGGAAGCATGGGGGGGAAGGGGGGAAGCAGCAGAACCGTCCCCGTGCTTCCCATAATAAAGAGGCCGTCTGCCCCGGCCTCTCATGACTTACTTCAACTTAATCTGAACCGAATTACTGTCCTGCGTATGAATCGTTTTGGGAGTCCTCTTTTGCAAAGCGGTCCTTTTAACCGAGCTGGTCACATTTTGTAACATATCACCCACATCATGTACGGACTCAAGTAAAGGGTCAACAGCTTTCATCTTTCCTTTCACATCATCCGAGATCTGGTTGGCTGTATGAATCAGTTCTTCTGCTTCCTCTGTCACTCCGTTCACGGCTTTCCGGGCGTCAGATAGTGTCTTTTCCGTTTCAGCAAGCGTTGTCATTACTTTTCTTAATGTCATAATCAAATAGATCACGAGAATGGTAAACGCGACGGCTGCAATAACAGCACTCCATTCAAGCATTTAGACCAGCTCCCTTCGTTTTTCTAAGTCTATGAGAAAGGGGGGAGAGACATTCCTTAATCTGGATATGAGAGCACCGAAGGGTTCCCATACTTTTGGATGGATGGGAAGGTAACTGGGGAGGAAAGCCTTTTTTTCAAAGAGGCTTTCACAAAATATACCTACCTCCATTTTGTTCAACAAATTTAGATGATATTAAATCATACTAGTAAACAGTAAAAGAAATTAGTCACCGTTAGAACATGATGACTTATGCCTAGAAGAATATATTAATCTGTTAATATTTGGAGAAATGACACTATCTTTGTTGTATTATGAAAACGAACTAAAGACATAGTTCGCTTACATTAATTACTAATTTAGGAGGTACAGATGAAGAAGGGTTTAAAAGTATTAATAAGTGTAGTATTGTTTATGGGGATTTTTGGTGGTTTGTATGGGAAAGAAGCTGGAGCTGCTAGTAATTTTATTTGGCCAGTTGATGGAAGTCATACATATTCGAGAAGTTTGGAGTCAGGGCATAATGGAATAGATATAACAAAATATGATGGTGCGCCTATTAAAGCCAGTGCGGCAGGTGAAGTGATATATGCTCAATATCACAGTAGTCAAAATGGAAATGGTGATTACGGAAATCTTGTTGCGATTAAACACTCCATTGGAGGGGTGTCGTATATTACTAAATATGCTCATATGAAATCCGGTTTAAAGGTTTCTGTCGGACAATGGGTAGGGCAAGGTACTGTAATTGGCTATCTAGGGAACACAGGAGACTCAACGGGACCACATTTGCATTTTGAAATATTAAAAAACCCGGTCAATATGTGGGATGCGAAGAATGCACATGTTGAACCATTACATTATTTAGATCAAAACGACCAACCGGACGAATCTGCAGGTGACATCAATAAAGTCGTTCAAGTGACGAATGCCAAATGGGGTATTTACTCTGCAGCCAAGGATGGAAAATGGCTTAAAGATTTAAAGACCCATTACGATAATTGGATATTAGTCGCTGATAAGGTTGACTATAGTAACAGTGGTACGAAACATTACCGCATACGCATGGGGAACGATATCATTGGCTGGGTAGCTGCAGAACAACTGACTGTTAAAAGTACAAGCGACTATACGGTGAAAAATGAATCTTACCAAACGATAGGTTACTATAGATCTCAAGCTAATAGTAGTTATATAAATTATGAGATTCCGCCTAACTCAAAAGTCAAAGTGATTAGTGAAACTGCAGATATGTACATGATTGAATACGATTATAGACCTCAATATATTCTAAAGAATCCTCCAAAAAGGAATTCTGAAGAAATAAATGAGTTCAATGTTATTAAGGTAGATAATCCTAAGTGGGGCTTATACAAAGTGCCAGAATCAGGTACAAGTAATTACAAAGAACCGTTAAGCAATTATGATAATTGGACAATGGTAACGGATAAATATAAATGGGTTAATGGAACCAAGATGATTCAAGTGAGAATGGGTGATGATATTAAAGGTTGGACTGCAGCTGGTCAGGTTTCTAATGTTGAAACAACTAGTCTAGCAATCGCCGACGAAGCTTATACTACTATTGGATACTACAGAGCTGAAGCTAATAGTAACTATATAAACTATAAGATTCCTGCAAATTCCAAAGTAAGACTTATCAGTGAAACAACTGACATGTATTTAATTGTATATGATAACCGTCCACAATATATTTTAAAAACCCCTCCGAAAATCACAGGAGAAGTGGAAATTAATAAGACAGTTAAGGTTACAAATCCCAAGTGGGGTATTTATTCGGCAGCTAGTGATGGTAAATGGCTGATGGATCTTGGAACTCACTATAACAATCAGACTCTTGAAGCAGACAGAGTGGCCTGGTCAAGCAGCGGGAAGAAGACTTACCGTCTCAAAGACAATGGTGAAGTTCTTGGTTGGGCAGCAGCTGAACAGTTTACAGTGATTGACTAATATATGTTCAATATTTTTTTAAAAGTTAAAGGCACTCCATTTTTGGGGTGCTTTTATTTGTAGTAAATGGATGTATTAACACTGAAGGGCGGATAATAACATATTCCTTTTAACTAACTTATGAAAATTTCATCAAAAAGGAAAGTTCACTTGAAGAAAGTAACAGTTTTCATTAGTAGGTTGTAGCCTAAATAGTTATCAGCATAATACAGACTTATTTATAAAAACTACTATTTTTACATAAATATAGTAAAAACCTCACAATTATACCATTATTGGTGGTATAATTTTGAAGTGTTATAAGTATTTATAACTATTAGGAAGAATTTTAGAAAGTATGGGGGAATAAATATGTCACTTATTCAAAAACAAGGTCTCACATCAGAAGAATTACAATTACTCAATTCTGAAATGAGTCAAAAGCAGAAGTCTGCGGGTACCACTTGGTTGCTTTGGTTTTTTACAACCAGCTTTGGAGGCCATCGCTTTTATTTAGGTAAAACGGGCACAGCCGTTGCGATGCTTTTAACGTTTGGTGGTTTAGGTATCTGGAGTTTCATTGACCTATTTTTACTGAATGGAATGATCAAGGATACAAACGAAAGAATTGAAAATGATATTCTTTCTGAAATGCGTCTTTTAAATAATGCTAAAAACAATACAAGAATAGCAAACTAATATAAATGTGGTGAATTTGAATGGATTCTATCTCAAAATTTGATCTCACGATAGAAGAATTAGCCATCCTTGAATCAGAAATGTTAAAAAAGAGGAAAAATAAAGAAGCTGCTTGGGGATTATGGGCCGGTTTAAGTTTCTTTGGTGCCCACCGTTTTTATACTGAGAATTATCGATATGCTTCCATCATGCTCCTTACGAGTATGGTTCCGATTATTGCTATTATAATTATCTTATCGACCGTAGAATTCTATTACGGCTTCATTCAATTTCTATTAGGGTTATTCATCTTTCTTTTATGCGGTTCTGTCATATGGTCATGGATCGATGCGTTCTTCTTAAATAGAAGAATATCGGATTATAATGAATCCTGTGAGAATCAAGCTCTTCAAAACATCATAAGTCGCAGGAAGTAAAAAGCTTATGGACACGTTAAACTGTCCATAAGCTTTTATTCTTTCAGAAAAAATTCATTAGTGATTACTAATTAGGGTTGGTTCATTTATATCATCTATTTATTCAGTATAAAAGTTCCCTTTAAATAATAAGATGAATAGAGAAGAATATTATATCCAGGGGTGATAGAGGTGAAAAAAATCTTTACTAAAGTAGTGGGTATGACACTCATATTAACCTTTATAGTTGGTGGTGCAGCAGGTGCTCTTGTATTTCATGTAAATGATGCAGCAGAAGCAGTCAAACAAGAGTACGGAAGTGAAATTGAATCATACTTTTCAGAACGTGATGAAAAAATTAAGAATGATGTTCAACACCTCACACAAACTGAAATACAGCGATTAAGGGATGAAACAAACCAATATTTAAAAGATAAAATAAGTCAAGATTATCAGAAAGAATTAAACAAAAAGTCGAATGAAATTACACAAGTGACTAACCAAAAGATTGTTGAGATTAAGCAGTACATCGATCTGCAAATCCAAGGGGAAAAGGATTAGTGGCAAAGATTGTTTCTTACAAGGAGAAGCGCCGGAATGGTTGTTGCGCTCCTCCTTTTATAGTATGGAAAAAATAGTGATTACAGGCGAAGGGGAGCAGGGGGACGGTTCTCTTGCTTCTTTTTGAGGCATTTCAAAATGTATTCTTGGGGAAGCGGAAGAACCGTCCCTATGCTTCCCTATGCTTCTACTCACTTTATTAATTCAGAATTTTATGTTAAATTAGATTCAACTTCAGATTTATTCCTCGTTATACAAACTCTCTTTAAGTCTACAGAATTAATATACTATTCTCTTATCACTCTCAATTTCTTGCGGATACAACTATTTTTATCATGTTCTGTTTCACATGTTTGTTTTGAGACCTATATTCAGAAGTGGAAGGAGGTGAAATGAATGCCTCGGCATGCAAGAAGGAGAAGTAAAACGGGAGTGTATCATGTCATTGTGAGGGGAGCTAACAAACAGGAAATTTTTCACGATGATCGCGATCGCATAAAATACCTGGATATCTTGAGGAAATATAAAAGCGAATCAGGCTTTAGGATGTACGCATGGTGCCTGATGGGAAATCATGTTCACTTGTTGATGAAGGAGGAAAGTGAAAGTATTTCACTTGTAATGAAACGGGTGGGGATAAGTTATGCTCATTATTACAATTACAAATACAGTACGACCGGTCACCTCTTCCAGGATCGGTTCAAAAGTGAAAATGTAGAAAACCGCATGTATTTTTTGACTGTCACAAGATATATTCACCAGAATCCCATAAAGGCAGGTATTGTCTGGAGCCCACATGAATGGAAGTGGAGCAGCTGCCTGGGGTACTACGGGAAGACGGTCTATCCCCCATCTCTGCTTGACCCCCACTATTTATTAAATATGTTTTCTCCCCATTTATCCATTGCCCAAACTAAGTTTATAGAATTTAACGAAAGAAAAAACGATGATCAATGCTTGGATGAGAATTCCGTCAGAAGATTAACCGATGATGAGGCAAGAGTGGAAATCATAAAGTGCCTCGGTTCTTATGAAATTCCACAAGTGAAAAGCTTGTCCAGTGAAGAGAGAAATACAATACTCAGAAACGTAAAAGGGATACACGGACTTTCCCAGCGACAGGCTGCCAGAATTCTTGGGGTTTCTCCGAGTCTGGTGTTTAAGGTATAGACGGAGCAATGGAGCAAGTCGAGCAAAGTGGAGCAAGGGGACGGTTCTCTTGCTTCCTTTTAATGCAATTATAATAGTGTTTTTAGAAGCAGAAGAACCGTCCCCCTGCTTCCCCTGCTTCCTGGAATTCAGTGGGCTCCCCCAAAACCGTTCTATTTGCCTCCCGTTTAAACCCTACCAAAATCCGATTGACGACTACCCGCTCTCCCATTATAGTACTTATATAACGTCTATTTAGCGACAATTTAAAATTGTCTAAAAACAAAGGGGATTACAAGGGGGATTTAGGATGAAGAAGAAGGAAATGTCTTTTGGGTTGGCGATCATTCCGCTCCTCGTCATGATCACGGTCATGGCCATTACGATCGTGGTGTTGGAGCAGGGGCCGCACATCCCGCTTATCATTGGGACGACCACGGCAGCGCTTGTTGCCTGGTTTGCCGGGTTCAAGTGGAAAGAGATTGAGGAGGCGATGTATAAGGGGATTCGCCTTGCACTTCCGGCCGTTGTCATTATTATGCTGGTCGGACTGACGATCGGTGCCTGGATTGGAGGGGGCGTTGTGGCGACAATGATTTATTACGGGTTGAAAATGATCACTCCATCCCTTTTTCTCCTGTCCATTGCGGTGATCTGCGCGATTGTCTCCCTTGCCATCGGGAGCTCGTGGTCGACGATGGGGACGATCGGGGTGGCCGGCATGGGAATCGGGATGAGCATGGGGATCCCAGCTCCGATGATAGCCGGTGCCATCATTTCAGGGGCTTATTTCGGTGATAAAATGTCGCCGTTGTCGGATACGACGAACCTTGCTTCGGGACTGACCAACACCAATCTGTTTGTACATATCCGGCATATGCTATACACGACCATTCCTGGGTTTGTCATCGCCCTTCTAGTATATTCCTATCTCGGTAGGGATTTTGGAAAGAACGGGGTCGATACGGCAGAAATCGAGGGAACGATCGGCGTTCTACAGAACAGCTTTGTCGTGTCACCTTTTCTTTTGATTGTGCCGCTTCTTGTCATTGTGCTCGTAGCGCGAAAGGTTCCGGCCATCCCAGCCTTGATAGTGGGAATTGTCCTGGGGGTTGGAGCTCAGGTATTTATTCAGGGTGATTCGTTTGCAGATGCGGTTTCAGCCCTGCAAAGCGGGTATGTGATTGAAACGGGGAATACGATGGTGGATGATTTATTTTCCCGGGGCGGACTTGATTCGATGATGTACACAGTATCCATGACGATCGTTGCCATGACCTTCGGGGGGATCCTCGAGCATACGGGCATGCTGTCGGCGATTGTCAATCAGATCCTGAAGGTGACCAAAACAGCTAAGGGTCTTGTGGCGTCCACTGTCGTTTCGTGCTTTGCCACCAATGCTTCCTGTTCAGAACAGTATATTTCGGTAGTCGTTCCTTCCCGAATGTATGCCAATGCTTATAAAGAAAAAGGACTGCATTCGAAGAATCTGTCCCGGGCTCTGGAGGATGGCGGGACGTTGACGTCGGTTTTCATCCCATGGAACACGTGCGGGGTGTTCATATTGGGGACTCTCGGTGTTCATGCATTTGAGTACGCCCCTTATGCAGTACTGAATTTCGTTGTACCGGTCATTTCCATTATCTACTCATTTACCGGCTTCACCATTGAAAAGCTGAGTGAGACGGAAATGAAGGCAGCGGAACAGGAGGATGCGACGATCTCCTCCTGATGTGCTCAATAGATGGGGAAGGTCAATTCATAGATGGCTCGGGGCCTTCCTTGGGAATAGGTCATTTCTTCTCCGGTGATTTTGGCTGCCCCGTTGTCGACCAGCTTCTTTAAGATCCGTTCCGATGAGCGCCGTGTGATTTGAAGGTAATCCGCCAGCTCTGCAGCCGTGAACTCCCGGGAGGAACGGGATTGTTGGAATTGAATGAGCTTGGACAAATTGGCAGGGCTCATTTTCAATTGTTTCGCAAGTGTCAGCGAGTTGGGATGATTATTCTTCAATTGTTGCTTTCTCGTTTGTGCAGGGTAAGGACCGGACAGTTCTTTTTCTTCATTTAAGATAAAAGCGCAGCTATCGGCCTTGTTCTGTTCTGCAAATGACAGAGCTGCCTCTGCGTTTGCCCTTGCCTGTTGTCCGGTGTCTCCATAACCGAATCCGATGTGAATGCTATATCCATTCTCGAATAAAATGGAGAATTCATCGGTTTCCAGGAAAGCTTCGATGCTTCCTCTATTGCTGTAGATTATATAGGAATCTTCCTCACTCTGGAGATTCCCTTTCATCAGGTGGGCCAGGGATTCAAGAGGAAGATGGTTTCTTTCATCATGTAAGGAAATAGTGGCAGCTGCGATCGTGGCTGCTTTTCTTTTAGACAGCTCTGCTTGGGAAACTGCTTCATGGATCGTACGTATAACCGACTTTGTTGGATCAATCATTCTCATGCAGGGAATATCCAATTGAATCAGCTGATCATACACCGCATGGATGCTCGTCAAGGCAAGCTTCGTCTCACCTGATTCATATAGGTGTCTGTGAAATTCCGTGAATTCTCTGATGTCGAAGTGGTGGGGCAGGCGTTCCTTACAGTCCATCACATGGCGGGGCGGATTCTTGAGATGCAGGTCCGATGCAACATGATCGATGATGGAGGTATCCATCAAATCAATCGATACCCTCTGGGGCTGTATACCGTGATGGTGCAGGATATATAGTAAAGAGGTGACCAGCGCAGTTTCATCCTGCTCAAGGTAAAGAACAGGAATGGTAATGGAGTTCCATGCCTCTTTTGAAAAAAAGTATGGCAGCGCCCCGGAAAATAATAGCGCATCGCATGGAGTGATAGATGTCAGCAGCTTGCTTGCTTCCGTGGGTTCTGTGTAGACGTAGGGAATTATGTCAATGTCGGGAAGGTCAGGCGCAATGGCAGTTGCCACATGATGGGTGAAATCCTTTGAACCGACCAGGGCGATTTTCGTTTTCATAGGTTCTCCTTTCCTTAATAACGACTATATAACGACATTATACCAATCCCAGCGAAAAGATGTTAGAAGAATAGGAGTGAGTTTGATATGATCATAAAGAAAATCAATTTGTATGCCATAAGACTTCCGCTTAAAGAGCCTTTCATTGTCAGTTATCATACGTACGATGACATGCCTTCCATTATCGTCGAGTTGGAGACGGATGAGGGGATCATCGGGTATGGCGAATCCGTTGCTGATGAGCATGTGACCGGGGAGACATGGGAAAGTACCTTCCAGGTGCTCAAATATACGCTTGCCCCGGCATTGATCGGCCGCGACCCTTTTCAAATCGAGAAGATCCATGAACTGATGGATCAAGCGATCTACAACGCTCCTGCTGCTAAGGCGGCCATTGATATCGCCTGTTACGACATTATGGGAAAAGCATTGGACCAGCCGGTTTATCAGCTGTTGGGCGGACGCTACCATGAATCGTTTCCCTTGACCCACGTGTTAAGTATAACAGAGCCGGCGCAAATGGCAGAGGAAGCGGCCAGGATGATTGAAGCGGGTTTCGCATCACTTAAGATGAAGGTCGGGACAGCTATCGACCAGGATATTGAGCGGATCAGGGCGGTCCGGGAACGAGTGGGCCATAATGTACCGATCCGGGTAGACGTGAACCAGGGATGGATGAACAGCAGTCGTACTTTGAAGGCCATTCGCTTTCTTGAAGAACTGGGCATCGATTGGCTCGAGCAGCCTGTAGCAGCCGATGATATCGAAGGCATGGTCAGGATCAAGTCGATGACCACTCTCCCTCTGATGATTGACGAAGGTTTAAAGGGAACACGTGAGATGCGTGATATCATCCAAAAGCAGGCAGCGGATAAAGTGAATATTAAATTGATGAAATGCGGAGGAATTTATCCTGCAGTCAAGCTCACTCACATGGCCGAGATGGCGGGGATGGAATGCCAGGTAGGGTCGATGGTGGAATCATCTATCGCTTCAGCGGCTGGATTCCACGTCGCGTTTTCCAAAAAAGCGATCACGAGTGTAGAATTGACTGGTCCGATTAAGTTTTCCAAGGATATCGGGGATCTCCAATATGATATTCCATTCATCCGCCTGAAGGAAAAATCGGGACTTGGGGTGAAAGTGGATAAAGGGATATTGAAAGAATTGACCCGTTATACAAGTGACATAGAGTAAGGAGAGGTAAAGGATGGAGCAACTATTCGAAGGCGTTTTGGAAAAGACAGACGAACCTTATACAGTGCGTGTGTTGGGGAGGGAGCATTTACGGCAAATACTCGATCTGCAGGAGACCGTGGTGGAGGAGCTCAATGAAAAATCGTCTCTTCAGCCCCTGAGTCAAGAGGAATTCATTTATATACTGGAGGGGAATGGACTGATGATTGGTGCCTTCACAAGGAGTGGACTCATCGCTTTCCGCGCTTTGTTGATCCCTCCCATAGATGATGAGCATCTTGGCCATGATATCGGGTTGGCCGCTGAGGAGCTTCCACAGGTCATCTATCAGGAAATATCGGTCGTACATCCGGTGTACAGAGGGAACCGCCTCCAGCAGACATTGGCGTACCTGATCATGGATGAAATGAAGAACTTAGACCAGACCTTCACCTATGTCGCCTGCACTGTCGCTCCCTTCAATATTCCAAGCATGAAAGACAAATTCAAACAAGGCATGCAAATCAAAGCCCTGAAACACAAATACAACCAGCAACTGCGCTACATCTTCGTCAAACGACTTGATGGCAAAGGTGAAAGAGAGATTTACAAAGTGGAGATAGTACCGATAGCTGATGTCTTTAAACAGCAGGAAATTCTAAAAGCTGGATGGCGTGGAATATCACTCGAATCAGATGACAGTGTTGTATACGGGAAGGGATAAGCAGATGCGAAGGAAGCACCGGGGAAGCACCGGGACGGTTCTCGTGCTTCCTTTTTTGAACAATTAATTTGTTGAATCCAGGAGATGAATCTTATTTCTTTCATCTATTAATCTTGAAGTGATTGTGTCATCATCAATTCCCGATTCATAAGGAGTTCTCTCCTTCACACTTATGAAGGAGAGAACTCCTTATAGCACCTATCATATGAATCTTTTCCTCCAGCTTCTCATAAATTCGTTCTCAGATTGACAAATAAATAGACTGCAATATTTAAAGATTTACTGTTCATACTTTACAACATTCTCCAAATCAATTGATTCCTCATACCTTCTCGACTAAATTAAATCTAATCCAACTGCTTTTCTCAACTAATGTAAGCGCTAACAAGTTTGAGAATAGTAGTTATAAATTTATGAAGGTGGTGAATGTGAACGAGGCAACAAAAGGATTGATCTATTGATAACAGGAGGTCGAGTGGAAGAATGAAGAATGGTTATAAGAGAATTGTTAGTAGTCTCATGTTTCTTATGTTGTTTTTATTTCCTATGGCAGTAATGGCGGAAGGCCCCACTTCTTCTCATTGGTTTCCGGAGGGGCTGCTAGAATGGTCTCCTGATCAGGATCCGGACGCAGCCTACAACCGGTCCATGGTTCCTCTGGCGAATCGGGTAGAGTCAAGTGAAGGTACCGACTCTGCACGTGTTGTAGCTTTATCTGCTTTGAACCCTCACACAAGTGGAGTACCTTCTCAAGGAGGAGAGGCGTTTTATGCGAACACATTTGCCTTTTGGCAATATGTAGACGTGATGGTGTACTGGGCAGGTTCTTCTGGAGAAGGTATCATCGTGCCCCCGAGTGCTGATGTGATTGATGCTTCCCACCGTAACGGGGTACCGATTTTAGGAAACGTCTTTTTCCCGCCAAAAGTGTATGGCGGAAAAGAAGAGTGGGTCGATCAAATGTTGACACAGCGGGAGGATGGGTCGTTCCCGGCTGCTGACAAGTTGCTAGAAGTAGCCGAATATTATGGGTTTGACGGCTGGTTTATTAATCAGGAGACCGAGGGTGGTGACGAGGAACAAGCTGAGAAGATGCAAGAGTTTCTTATCTACCTTCAGGATCATAAGCCAAAGGACTTTGAGATTATGTGGTATGATTCGATGGTGAAATCAGGCGAAATAGATTGGCAGAACTATTTAACGGATAAGAATACGTATTTTCTGCAAGATGAGGGCCAACGTGTATCCGACAGTATGTTCCTGAATTTCTGGTGGAGGGGTGAAAGTCAAGAACGCTCGTATGAGAAGGCATTGGAAATTCGACGATCACCATACGATTTGTATTCAGGAATTGATGTGGAAGCAAATGGGACAGAGACCTCTGTCAATTGGGACAACCTATTCAAGGAGGACGGTTCTCCTTGGACATCTCTTGGTATTTATCGCCCTGATTGGGCATTTAAATCGTCAAGTGCGATGAACGAGTTTTATCAAAAAGAAGAAGCGTTTTGGACAGGGGATCCTGAAGTGAATTGGCCAGGAATTTCAAGTCATTTTTCTGAAAAGACAACGATTCAGTCCCTTCCATTCACGACGAACTTTAATACGGGAAGTGGAGAATTCTTTGCCGTTGACGGAGAAAAGTTATCTGAACGGGAGTGGAATAACCGAAGTCTCCAAGACATTTTACCGACTTGGCGTTGGAAAGTGGAAGGAGAAGGCGAATTATTGGATCCAACCTTTGACTGGAGTACGTCTTACTACGGTGGAAGCTCATTGAAAGTTCAAGGTACGCGTGATGAGAATAGCAAGACGACTCTGTCTCTTTATGAAACAGATGTTGAGATTACCAAAGACACGGAGTTTTCGATTACGTATAAAGCGGATGAAAAGAAACCAGAGATGGACATACAATTAGACTTTGATCATGATAAGACTTCCTTATTGAAAGTGAAAAAGAAGAGTCGCGGAGATTGGGTCACACAAACGTTTAATCTCACAAAATTTAAGGGGCGTCAGCTTTCATCCGTATCTCTTCACTTCGATAAGGTTAAAAAACCTGAGGATTATGAAATCCATATTGGAGAAATGAAGATTTACAATGATAAGGATGAAAAAGATAAGCCTCAAAAGCCAACAGGGCTTAAGGTCTCTCAACTCGATTTTGTAGATGGTTTATATGCAGATGTCAGGCTATCGTGGAAAAAAGTGGATAAAGTTAAACATTATGAGGTGTACAGAATTCATTCAGATGGTTCAAAAGAATGGGTAGGGTCAACTCCAAATCATGTCCTTGCTTTAAATGATTTAAAAAGAGATGGAAAAGAAGTATCTACTTCTTATGAGGTGGTATCAGTTAGTGAGGAGCTTGTAAGAGGAGAAGGCAGTGTCGTCACAATGGACTGGCCAGCTTATCCAAAGCCGGAAGCAGACTTTACGGTCGATCAAACGGTTATACGCCCGGGGGATAAGATACAATTCTTCAGTGAAGCTTCAGAAGTCACTGAAGAGTGGGAATGGCAGTTCGAGGGCGGTCAGCCGGGGGTTAGTTCAGAGGAAAACCCTGTTGTTCAATATCCAGAGGAGGGGTTATTTTCAGTTACGTTGACTGCTCGGAATACCTCAGGCGAAGATGTCATGACGAAACAAGCTTATATTTTCGTCTCTGAAGACGCGGATGCGATTGAAAATGTTGCTTTGGATAAAGCGACTGAATCAAGTGGTGCCTGTGCTCCAAGTGAAGCAGCAGATAAGGCTGTTGATGGGGTAGTGGAGAATAACAGTAAATGGTGTGCGCTTGGTACGGATCAGTGGATGGTGGTGGATTTAGAGGATACGTATCATTTATCTAAATTCATCGTGAAACATGCTGAAGCAGGAGGAGAATCTCCTGCGTTTAACACGAAATCCTTTGTGATAGAGACAAGTATGGATGGAGAAACGTGGGAAGAGAATGTAAGCGTGGATGATAACCGGGCCTCTGTTACCGAGCATACGATACCCGTGACAGAAGCTCGCTTCGTTCGTTTATCGATCAACGAACCTACTCAAACAGGGGATCAGGCTGCACGTATTTTTGAACTGGAGGTTCATGGATATTAATCATTTACTTTCAGAATAGAATTTTGCCAAAATCGGCTGTCGGTTTTGGCTTTTTTTATAGAAGGCTACTGGAAATTGGGGTAGTCAATAAGATATAAAGTGCTTGGGGAACATAATGACAAGAAGGTGGAGTGAAGCGATCATTCAATAAGCCACTACGGATGATCGATTGTCAGTCAATGAAATAAGGTCGAACACTATTTCGTACTTGATAGAACCTACATTATGTAAGACAATCAATTGGGAAGAGTTAATGAGCCTTATGATTGATGAAATGGTTATCAAAGAGATAAAACATCAACTAAGTGGAGCTCGAGAGAATCAACTGCATGAGATCGTTGATAAGATTAGTGAAATCTTACAAGTACATACAAAAAGCGAACATTAGGAGGCAACCATGAACCAACCACTATTTCTACAACCCGTATTCCAGGAAAGAATCTGGGGAGGTACGGCATTAAAAGACCAATTCAACTACGATATTCCATCTGATATCACTGGAGAATGCTGGGCCATATCCGGTCATCCGAATGGGCAGAGCACAGTAGTCAACGGTGAGTTTGCCGGAAAGACGATAGGTGAGCTTTGGAACGAGCATCGTGAGTTATTTGGGAACCATTCGTCACCGGTGTTTCCATTACTGACGAAAATTTTGGACGCAAACGCAGATCTTTCTGTACAGGTGCACCCGGATGATCCCTATGCTAAAGAACATGAAAACGGTGAACTGGGTAAAACCGAGTGCTGGTACATCATCGATTGTGATGAAGATGCCGAAATGATTTTTGGACATACAGCTCAAACGAAGGAAGAGTTTGTATCGATGATTGAAAAAGGCGAGTGGAATGACCTGCTGCGACGCATCCCGGTTAAGCCTGGTGACTTCTTCTATGTCCCAAGTGGCACCATCCATGCCCTGTGTAAAGGAACATTGGTGTTAGAAACACAGCAAAGTTCGGATACGACGTATCGTGTGTATGATTATGACCGTAAGGATGGGGAAGGGAATACCCGTGAGCTTCATATCGACAAGTCGATTGAAGTGACGACCATTCCACACAAAGCTGAGGCAGTTGAACCGGTTGTGGAAAAACGTGAAGGGGTAGAGTCAACGAAGTTTGTGGAAGCAGAGTATTTCACAGTATACAAATGGAAAGTCGATGGACATGCATCATTTGTGCAAGACCAGCCATTCCAGCTGGCAAGTGTATTAGATGGGAATGGGGTACTGAAGGTCCAGGGAGAAGAGTATTCTCTTACAAAAGGAGATCATTTTATACTACCGGAGGATGTTGAGACATTTGAGATTGAGGGACAGGTTGAGTTGATTGTTTCTCATGTTTGATTGATTATGAGAAAGGCGCAGAGCTTAGGAGCTTTGCGTTTTTTTACTTTCCTCTTATAGTGTTTAGTTGGGAACCACCCGTCCACAAAAAGTGTCATTTTTAAAGTTTTCATGCGTTTATTAAAGGAGTTGGAGTGAACATATTCCAACTCCTTTTTTTTCTATATATGATGGCTTTAAGAAGAAATGTAAGCGATTTCTGGAGAGGGTGTTAATGATGAAATTTCCTGATGGTTTTTTATGGGGAGCGGCTTCTTCGGGACCCCAGATGGAGGGAGCGGGAAGTAGTGGAGGAAAGGCTCAAAATGTTTGGGATTATTGGTTTCAGAAGGAACCTGTACGTTTCTTTCAGCAGATAGGACCGGAAGAGACTTCAGGCTTTTATGCTCACTATAAAGAAGACATAGACACTATGAAGCAAACGGGCTTTAATTCCTTTCGAACCTCGATATCTTGGGCGCGGTTATTACCTGATGGCATTCAAGTGAATGAAGAGGCGGTTGCCTTTTATAGGAATGTATTTAAGAGGCTTAGTGAAAGTGGTATTAAGCCGATTGTTAATTTGTTTCATTTCGATATGCCCTTTCGATTGTACGAGAAAGGCGGTTGGGACAATCGGGAAGTTGTCGATGAGTTTGAGTTTTACGCTAAGGTGGCATTTGAACGATTTGGAGATCTTGTTGAGGTATGGGTCACATTTAATGAACCCATTGTACCCATTGAAATGGGTTATTTAAATGATAAGCATCTACCGGGAGTGTTCGATCTCAATCGAGCATTTCAGGCTGGATATCATACGTTGATGGCCCATGTGAAAGCAGTAAGGGCATTTAAGGACAGGAACCATCGGGGGAAAATAGGTATCATTTTAAACTTAACGCCAAGTTATCCCCGCTCAGATAAACCTAAAGACTTGGAAGCAGCTATGTGGGCCGATGTGCTGTATAATCGGAGCTTTTTAGATCCGGTTGTTAAGGGTGAGTTCCCGGAAGAGTTGTTGTCCTTCATAGAACAAGAACACATTCACGTCCGTCATTTTCCTGGAGACTTCCAACTATTGAAAGATTCCCCCGTGGACTTTCTTGGTGTTAATTATTATCAACCACGAAGGGTACAGGCAGGGGCACCTGCTTCGACAAACACACTTGATCACTATTTCGAACCGTATCAATGGGACGGAGCGAAAATGAATCCACATCGCGGCTGGGAAATATACGAAAAGGGCATTTATGATATTGCCCTGACGATAAGAGACCAATATGGAAACATCCCCTGGTATATAGCGGAGAATGGGATGGGAGTGGAGGGTGAATCAAGGTTTAGAGATTCATCAGGGATGATTCAGGATTCCTACCGGATTGAATTCATGAGCAATCATCTAAAATGGCTTCACAAAGGAATCGAAGAAGGATCAAATTGTTATGGGTATCATGTATGGACCTTCATTGATAACTGGTCTTGGCTAAATGAGTACAAGAATAGGTATGGACTCGTTGAACTGGATTTGAAGACCGGGAGAAGGTATAAGAAAAAAAGTGCAGGCTGGTTTAAGGCACTTGCCGAGTCAAATCAGCTTCCGGATTTAGGGTGATGAGATATGGCGTTTATATTAACCATTGATATAGGCGGCACCTATATTAAGCTTGCGCTGATTTCTATTAGAGGTCAGTTAGTGGAAAAAGAAGAAGTATCAACCCCTCAATTATTCGATGAATTTAGTGACGTAATCGATGAGTATTATAAGCGCATGAACAAGAATTATTCCTTGATTGGCATAACCATTAGCAGTCCGGGAAGTGTGACGGATACAGGGCATGTCTTAGGTTATAGTGCGGTGCCGTTTGTTCATGAGCATAATCTCAAGCAGTTGCTCGGTAAGAGATATTGTTTGCCGGTGGCCATGGAGAATGATGCCAATTGTGCTGCCCTTTCAGAGCTTTGGAAAGGGGCGGCAAGAGAATGTGAAACGTTCGCCTGTATCGTATGTGGTACGGGAATAGGTGGGGCTCTTATAATTAACAAGAAACTCTTCAAGGGAGCCAATCTTCATGGAGGCGAATTTGGATACTCGATTTTAGCAAGTGACATTCATGAAAATGTTTATGAGACATGGAGTGAGCTGGGTTCGTCCTCAGCCATTTCAAGAAGGCTGAAGCATCAAGCCCCTTATGACGATGGATGGACAGGGCCCATGGTATTTGAACAAGCTGGAAAGAACCATGAAGGAGCTCAGAAATCATTAGATTCTTTTTTTTATACTCTGGCGATCGGAATCTTCAACATCCAGTACATATTGGATCCTGAGAAGATTTTGGTAGGGGGAGGAATTACCAGACAGCCTGATTTTTTAGAGGAACTGGAATCCAGAATGGACAAGATATTGGATGCAAAGCCTATTGCTAAGGTACGGCCTTCCATCTCTTTGTGTCACTATCTGGATGAAGCTCAATTAGTAGGGGCTGCTTATGTGTGGTTGGAAGAATACAGAAAGGGGGATCTTCATGTTTAGTCGATTGGGTGATTTGTTTACAGATGCGAGCCTGTGGATATGGAAGGCGATTCAACTTAATCTTTCTTGGTTCTTACACATTGTAATGGGTGGTGTTGTATTGGGAATCTTCCCCGCAACCGTTTCTTTATTTGCCATTACTAGAAAGTGGTTACAAGGTGGCCGGGATGAACCTTTCTTCAGGGAATACCATCACTATTACAAACGGAATTTCTGGAAGGTTAACAGTCTGGGCTGGATCTATTCAAGTGTGGGTCTATTCTTATCGGTGGATCTCTATCTTGTTACTCAACTAAAAGGCATCATTGCTTTATTCAGCACGGTGCTCATTTTATTCATATGTATCCTGTATCTATTCTCATTTCTGTATTTATTCCCCTATTACGTACATTTTGATCAGTCGTTTAAGCATTACCTGTACCAGCCGTTTATTATGACGATCATTAGCTTCAAGCAGAACCTTATCCTCTCCATCGGCTTAACGATGGTAGGATACCTGATTTATGAAATGCCTGGGTTGATTCCTTTTGCCCTGGGTGTCATGCCTGCCTATTGGGTGATGAAAGTATCGATGAATCGCTATAAAAAATTGCACGTCGAAATGATTGGAGGAGAGTCATGATGAAGAACAAAACCGCTCATATTATTTCTCATTCCCATTGGGACCGGGAGTGGTACATGTCACTTGAAGAACACCGTTATTACTTAGTCAAGCTATTTGATGATCTATTAGAGCAATTGGCACAAGATCCGGGTTTCCACAGTTTTCACCTGGATGGACAAACGATTATGGTTGATGACTACCTGCAGGTGCGTCCTGATAAAGAAGAAGAAGTCAAACGATATATCCGTGAAGGGCGCTTGATCATCGGTCCTTGGTATATCTTGCAGGATGCATTTCTTACGAGCTCTGAAGCGAATGTACGGAATTTGCTTTATGGGATGAAAGATACGAAGAAACTCGGGCAACAGAGTACGCTTGGATATTTCCCTGATACGTTTGGCATTTACGGTCAGGCCCCGCAATTGCTACGCCAGGCAAACATTGATGTGGCTGCTTTCGGTAGAGGGGTGACACCGACAGGGTTCAATAATCAGGTTCATCACAGTGATGAATTCTCTTCCCCATTTTCAGAAATGAAGTGGCAGGCTCCCGATGGCTCGAATGTATTGGGGATCTTATTTGCCAATTGGTATTCAAATGGAAATGAAATACCTGCCGATCAAGGGGAGGCTGAAGAATATTGGAAGAAAAAGCTTTCAGACGTGGAGAAATTTGCTTCGACTTCCCAATTATTATTTATGAATGGCTGTGACCATCAACCTCTGCAAAAGGATATTGTGAAAGCCATCGCGACGGCCAATGAGCTCAGACCGGACGTCACATTCAAGCATTCAAGTTTCAAAGAATACATAGACGAGGTGAAGAAGGAACTGCCGGATGAACTTCAAACCATTCGTGGGGAACTCAGGAACCAAAAAACCGATGGATGGTCGACCCTTGTGAACACGGCTTCTGCGAGAGTTTATTTAAAGCAGGCGAATGACCGCTGTCAGACTCTATTGGAGCGAGTTCTGGAGCCGATGGGGTTACTGGTAAAAGACAAAAGACTTCACCGTGATTTTGCGGAGTTTTATTGGAAAATGCTGATGGAGAATCATCCTCATGACAGTATTTGCGGATGCAGTGTAGATAGTGTCCATCGGGAAATGGAGACCCGTTTCGAGAAGGTTGAGAAGGGGGTTATGAGATATGTAACGGAGCAAGCGCGCGAAATTGCATCCGGTATCTCCACGACACATCATAATCCCGACGCGATTCCGCTTATCCTGTTTTTCACGGATGGAAAGCCTTCTACACGGGTCATTCGGGAAAAAATGATGGTTCAGAAAATCTATTTCGATGAATTGGATTTTCGTCAGATTCCGAAAAAGTTAGATAGCATTCCACTCCCTTCGTTTGTCATTGAGAGAGGGGATGGTTCAACGATCCCTGTCCATGTGAAAGAAAAGGGTATCTCATTCGGTTACGACCTCCCGGGAGATGGATTCAGAAAACCTTATTATGCGAAGGAAATAGACATAACCTTTGCACTGGAATCCCCTATTCATATTGGTTATGAAACTTGTTATCTAGTACCAGGTGAAGATATCCCTCATAAGGAGAACCTTATGTGGCACCCATCAGAACAGAGGCTTGAAAATGAGCATATCTGCGTAACCGTTCATGAGAACGGAACCTATTCACTCTTAGACAAACAAACGGGCTTCCATTATGAAAACCTTGGTATGTATGAGGACGTGGGGGATATCGGAAACGAGTATATGTTCAAAGCAAGCAGTGATGGTATCGCCTTCACGACCAAACGGCAAATCTCTACCTTGAACATTGTAGAAAATAACCCGTATTGTGCATCCGTTGAGATAGAGTCCAAGATTTCTGTCCCGAAGCAAGCCGATGAACAATTAGACATTGAGCGGAGAGACCTGGTCTGGCACCCTGATCGTCAAGCGGGACGGCATGAGGAAGAAGTGTTGCTGACCTTTAAAACCCTGCTCGTCCTCGAAAAGGGTTCTAAAGGGCTGAAGGTCGAAGTGACAATAGACAATCAAGCAAAAGACCATCGATTGCGTGCGTTGTTTCCAGTTGGAAAAGGGAATCTGTATCACTTTGCCGATAGTGTGTTTGAAGTGGTAAAGCGTCCAAACCAACCGGAAAGCCAGTGGATCAATCCGACGTTCGATCACCATATGCAAAGGTTTGTCAGCCTGGGTGACCATGAGAAGGGGTTGACGATTGCCGGGAAGGGTCTTCATGAATATGAAATCGTGGACGGAAAATCCATTGCGGTCACATTGCTCCGATCCGTTGGGGAGCTCGGGGATTGGGGGGTGTTTGAAACACCGGAAGC
Organism: Rossellomorea aquimaris; assembly: GCF_035590735.1. Lineage (NCBI taxonomy): Bacteria > Bacillati > Bacillota > Bacilli > Caryophanales > Bacillaceae > Rossellomorea > Rossellomorea aquimaris. The sequence goes on along the minus strand of NZ_CP141595.1, from coordinate 4,146,338 downwards.
TCAGTGCCTTGGCCTACATAAAGCAGAATTTATGGTGATCCCCCATCGTGGAAATGTCATAGAGTCACGTGCTTTCAATGAAGCGTATCACTATCCGTTGACTCCGACTGTTGTTCAAGTAGAACAAGGAGAAGGAAGAAATGAAAAGACTAGCAATCTATTTAAATGGTCGGGTGATGCTTTAGTCTTGACTGCGTGCAAGCCTGCGGAGGAAGGAATGGGAATCATCGTAAGATGGTTTAACCCGACGGATGAACCCCAGGAACTGAGTGTAGAGGGGGATGAAGTCTATCTTTCTACGATTCTAGAAAAAAAGAAAGAAAGTCTAGGACACGGAAACGTGGAGAGGACCATCCGCCCTAAAGAAATTATCACTGTTTTAATTCAAACTGACGAGGAGTGATTGACCATGAGTGAAAAAGTAGTACCAGCGTCTTTTCAAACGATTATGAATAAAGTGAAGTCGGCCTATAGCCATGATTCGGAAGTCTATGAGTTATTCGAAAATTGCTTCTTGAATACGTATCAAACAACATTGAAAAAGGATCAGGATGGAACCTTTGTGATAACGGGTGACATCCCAGCTATGTGGCTCCGGGATTCATCGGCCCAGGTACGCCCCTATTTGGTCCTTGCGAAAGAAGATGCGGAGATTGCTGCTATGCTGAAAGGGGTCATCGAACGCCAATGGAAGTACATTCTTCTAGACCCTTATGCGAATGCCTTCAACCAGACGGCAGACAATCAAGGTCACCAGGACGACCGTACAGAGATGACTCCATGGATATGGGAGCGTAAATATGAAGTGGACTCCCTCTGTTATCCTATTCAATTGACGTACCTTTATTGGAAGGCGACAGGTGATGGGAGCATATTGAATGACCGACTAAGAGAAGTGCTGACGGTCATCCATGATGTATGGAAAGTGGAGCAGGATCACGAGGACGGATCTCCGTATCTCTTTGAACGGCAGAACTGCCGCGTATCGGATACTCTTCTGAGGGAGGGGAAAGGTGGATATTCCGTGAAGACAGGTATGACTTGGTCGGGATTCCGTCCTAGTGATGATGCTTGTTTGTATGGTTATCTAGTGCCTGCCAATATGTTCGCTGTTGTGGTACTGGGGTATGCGAAGGAAATGCTGGAGGAAATGAAGGAGGACAAGCTCGCCGGTCAAATGGAGCAGCTTTCTTTTGAAATCAAGAAAGGTATCGAGACTTTCGCTAAAGTGAACCATCCGGTCTTCGGGGAAATCTATGCTTACGAAACCGATGGGGACGGACAGTACAATCTGATGGATGACGCCAACGTACCAAGCCTTTTGGCCATCCCGTACCTAGGATATACAGATCCTTATGATGAAACGTATGTAAATACCCGGAAGTTCATTCTAAGCCGACACAACCCTTACTTCTATGAAGGGAAAAAGGCTGAAGGAATCGGAAGCCCCCACACACCTGATCATTATATCTGGCATATCAGCCTGGCCATTCAGGGAATGACGGCGACTTCTAAAGAGGAAAAAGGAAGGATCCTCAAGATGTTCAAGAATACTCACGCATCTACCCTTTACATGCACGAAGGATTCGATGCCGATCGTCCGGAAGAGTTCACTCGCTCTTGGTTTGCGTGGGCCAATTCCATGTTTAGTGAATTCATTCTAAATGAAGTCGGAATCTTCGTACCGGAAAGTCCATTGGGGCTTGCTAATCAATAAAATTTTTTGAATGGAGGCTCCATATGTTTTATCCTATCCAAAAGCTAGAAAACCGAGTAAACGAGTTGGATCGCCTGCGTTACCGGGATATAAGGGGCATCGACTCTTTTAATCTTTATGAGCCCCAACAAGGAAAAGAGAATATTTTCCCTGAAGGATATTCAGATCAAAAAATGAAAGTAAACGATACCTGGTCAGGAAGGGACAAATATCTTTGGTTGAATACGTTTCTTTCTATCCCGGAAGAATGGCGAGGAAAGAAAGCTGTCCTCTACCTCGATCTCGGAAGGACAGGAGGGGGGAACAACTCAGGATTCGAGTCCCTCCTCTATGTGAATGAAAAGCCGTTCCAAGGGGTCGATTCCAATCATAAAGAAGTCATCCTGCCTGCAGAGGACTCCCTCGATATTTCCATTCAGCTTTGGTCCGGTCTAGAGGGGGGCGGTCAGCCTGCTAACCAGTATTACCGGTTGAAGGAAGCCTGGTGGGGATACTTGGATGAGAAAGTGGATGACCTGTATTTCAAATCCAAAGCGATACTGGATTCTATTAAGCAACAAGATGAGCACGACCCTAACCGTTCCATCGTTTTGGCCATCCTCAACCGGACATTCCATGAGATCGACTGGTCGGACAGTGGAAGTGAGACCTTTTATCAAAGTCTTTATGCTGCCCGTTCTGTACTATTACATGAAATGGAAAACCTACCCAAGTATTCGGATGTAACCATACATGCCACCGGTCATTCCCATATCGACCTTGCCTGGCTGTGGCGTACAAAACATACGAAGGAAAAGGCAAGGAGGACGTTCTACACAGTACTTAGATTGATGGAACTTTATCCTGACTACACTTTCCTCCAAAGCCAGCCTCAACTTTACGAATGGGTGAAGGAGGAAGATCCGGAATTGTTCGCAGCGATCAAAGCGAAGGTTGCGGATGGTCAGTGGGAAGTGGAGGGCTCCATGTGGGTGGAAGCCGACTGTAACATTCCATCCGGGGAATCCTTCGTACGTCAGCTGTTATACGGTAAAAGGTTTTTTGAGAAAGAGTTCAATAAGAAGACCCGGACTTTATGGCTTCCTGATGTATTCGGCTACAGCTGGTCCTTACCGCAAATATTAAGGAAATCAGGCATTGATACGTTCATGACGACGAAGATCAGTTGGAATCAATACAACCGGATGCCCCACGATACGTTCCAGTGGAGAGGAATTGACGGTTCCGAAATCCTGACACATTTCATTACGACGCCTGAACCGGGAAGACCTGCCGACTCATGGTTCTATACGTATAACGGGCTGATCACGGCTGAAACCGTTAAAGGCATTTGGGAAAAGTACCGTGATAAAGACTTGAATAAAGAATTGCTCCTGGCATACGGATACGGAGACGGAGGTGGCGGCGTCAATCGTGAAATGATCGAAATGAAGCGCCATCTTGACACCGTCCCAAGCATGCCGTCCGTAAAATCTGTCAATGCCCATGACTATTTCGAGAAACTTCATGATACCGTCGGAAAATCCGATCAGTACACTCATACGTGGGATGGGGAATTATATTTAGAGTATCACCGGGGTACGTATACCAGTCATGCGAAGATGAAAGAAATGAATCGCAAACTGGAATACGGGTACCGTGAAGCGGAACTCCTCTCTTCCTGGAACAGTGCTGTGAATGGATGGGATCACTATCCCCAGGAGCTCCTTGAAAAGGGGTGGAAGATGATCCTACTAAACCAATTCCACGACATTATCCCGGGTTCTTCAATTACGGAAGTATACGAAGATGCACACCAAGATTATGAAAAAGCGTCTGGAATCAAGGAAACAATTATAACCTCTCAAGAGAATTATATCTTCGATGGAGATAAACATTGGTCATTTCTACATCCACATCAATATACATCATCGGTCCTGGTCACCGTGCCTGAATCCAATGGAGTTTATGAGATGGATGGAATAGAGGTCGAGACCCAGACTCTGTCTAATGGTGATACCCTCGTCCTGGTACCTGAAACGAAACCGTTCTCCTATCACACGATCAGTATGGCGGAGAAGGGGGAGAAGGAAAAAAGGATGTTGAGTAACATTGACTTGAATGAAAGAAGATGGGAAACACCGTTTTATCGCATCCGATGGAATACAGATGGTCACATCACAAGTCTCTTCGATAAAGAAGAGGGACGGGAGATGATTCAGGCTGGAGCAACAGGCAATGTGCTGAAACTCTATGAAGACAAGCCACTCGCCCACGATGCCTGGGACATTGACCTTTATTATGTGGAGAAATCGACTCCTATTGATTTACTCGAGGAGTGTACTATACTTGAAAATGGACCATTAAAAACAACCGTAGCATTCACATGGAAAACCCCACAAATGGAAATTTTCCAGAGAATCCATTGTTATTCTCATACAAAACGCATCGACTTCGAGACGGATATTAATTGGTCTGCCAGACAGCAGCTTCTCAAAGTGGAGTTTCCAGTTAGCATCCGATCGACCGAAGCCATATACGATATCCAGTTCGGGAATGTCAAACGCCCAACCCACTGGAACACTTCTTGGGATATGGCGAGGTTCGAGTCGGTGGGTCATAAATGGGTGGCGCTCACCGAACCTTATTATGGGATCAGTTTAATGAACGATAGTAAGTATGGCTACTCGATTAAAGATAATGTCCTTGGCCTTTCTTTATTAAAAGGGCCCGTATATCCAGATCCCAAGGCTGATATAGGGCATCATCACTTCGTCTATTCACTCTATCCTTTCGCTGGACAAACGTCTAAGCAGGATATTGAACGGGAAGCCACTTACCTGAACGCACCGCTTCGGATCGTCCGGGGAGAAACCCAATCCGGGTTCCAGGAACCCCTACTGTCTATTTCCGGTCATGGCGTCATCATCGACACGGTGAAAAAAGCGGAAGACCGTGAATCCCTGATTGTCCGTCTTCATGAAATGGAAGGTGCACGCTCATCCGTCACCATCACCAGTTCATTGCCGTTAGAGGCATGGCGGGAAATCAATCTTATGGAAGATGAAAGCATCTCGGATTTCAATGAAGGCCCAATATGTTTGACATTCAATCCTTATGAAATCAAGACGATTGAACTCATAATAAAGGAGCAGAACGCTGAGGGTCCCTATTGGACTGAACCAGGGTTATGAGCAGATCTTCCTGCCTGATAGGCTGGCCTCCATAAAGGAAGTCACCATTTTGATAGAATCGCAGGTGAAGAACAGGGAACAGGTGCGTCCAAGCTTCTGTTCCCCCTTTTACCTTACGTTAGGGGATTCATAAATGAAAGCGTTCCTATTTTTCAAACGAATAAGCAAGAGAATGTTTTATAGAGTGTTTTTAACTTATTCCCTCATCATTTTCCTTACAATGTCTACCTTGTTTGTTTTTCTATCAGAATATTATTCTGACTTTATCGTTCAACGTGAAATTGATAGACAAGAAGCGGTGATCGATGAGATCAAATCTGAAATACATGCCAAGCATCAATTCGTTAGTCAAGGTATTCGTCAGCTTTACCAAGAAGAACGGTTAATTGAAGATTTGGCTTTTGCTTTACAGCATGACTACCAAGAATATATTGGGTATCGCTTAGATAAATTCTCGAGCAGTGATTCCTTTGTTCCTTATAATTTCGATATTTATGTAAAGAACTATTTCTCCAGAGATTCAGAGTCCATTGCATTGCGTGTTCGAAATGAAAGTTTAGGAACAGAGTATATGTATTTGTTCGATCATGGTAGGTGGAATCAACATAATCAACCTAAAGAAGACAGTAGCTTTATGTTAGAAAACCAGCCCCTTCCAAAGGATAAGTATGTCGTGCCTAAGGATATGTATGTAGTGGAAGAACAAATAAACGATCCCGTTTCGATGGACCGGTTGGGAAAAGTACAGGTCTTTTTCAGTTATGAAAATATAGATCGGTTATTATCACTGAAAGACACACCTTCTAAAGGATCCTTCTTTATCACAAATATGAAAAAAGAACTCTATTATTCTTATGGAAATGTACCTGAACGACTTCTAAAGGATTTATCTTATCGAGCGGTTCAAAAGAAAGTAGACTTCGAGGAGCGTTACTATATACAGTCCTCCATCGAGCCTACGAGTCAGCTCATGATCACGGCTGTCATTTCAGAAAAGGAAATGTCACAGCTCCTTACATATAAATTAACCATTCTTTCTATTATTGTTTTGTTAACGATTTTGTCTATTTCGCTTCCTTACATAGCATTACGCGGCTACTCAAAACGAGTCGATGAAATTCTTAATAAAATGAAGGAAGTTCAAGAAGGCAATTTAACGGCAAGAATAATAACCGCCAATGTAGATGATGATCTTACAGATATATCTCATACGATTAACAAAACATTGGATGATTTAAATGACTATATTGATAGAGTCTACTTATCCAAGCTGAAACAAAGAGAAGCTGAATTGGCGAATCTTCAAGCACAGATTAATCCTCATTTCTTATACAACACATTGGAAGCCATACGAATGAAATCATTAGCTGAGGGTGGACGAACATCTGCCAAAATGATTGTCCAATTAGCTCAGTTATTTCGATATTCCTTGAAAACAGAAGACTTGGTTACGGTTGAGAACGAAATCAACCATGCACAACAATATATTGAATTATTTAAAATTCGATTTCAAAATCAGTTAATCGACAACTTTAATGTAGAAGAAAAAATCAGGGACTACTATACGCCTTCATTTATATTACAGCCCTTGATTGAAAATTTCTTATTGCATGGCTTCAGGAGAGATAGCGATACCAACCAATTAGCGGTCACCATTTATGAGCAGAACGATATCCTTATCATAGATATTGAAGACAATGGAAGTGGCATTGAACAAAAAAAGTTGGAAGATATTAAATCAAGATTGAAACAGGAAGAAGGAACTTCCGATTCAATCGGACTGGGAAATGTTCACAGGCGCATTCAATTAAAGTATGGTTCCGATTATGGGGTGGAGATACGAAGTGTACCTAATGTCAAAACTTCCGTCACGGTTAAAATACCACTAATAAGTGAGGTGTAGTAAGTGATAAAAGTTATGCTGGTAGACGATGAACCCCTTATTCTAGAAGGAATGAAGTATATACTTGATTGGGAAGACATTGGATTTACTATTGTGGCTACATCGAAGAATGGCATGGAAGCATTAGAACTGTCCAGGGAAATTGAATTTGATGTATTAATCACTGATATTAAAATGCCTGAACTAACCGGCCTGGAGTTGATAGAGAGGATAGCCAAGGAAAAAGAATCGATTAAGTCTATTATTCTTTCAGGTTTTCAAGAGTTCGACTTGGTAAAAAAAGGTCTGAAGCTTGGTATTGAAAATTATCTATTAAAGCCCATTAATGAAGATGAGCTCTTGTCTACCATCCTTCACTTGAAAGAGAAAATAGATCGGATATCACTAGAAGAAGAGTCTATCCTTATTCTCCGCGATCACTCCATTTGGAGATGGCTGATGAGAAAAATGACGGAAAATGATTTTAAAGAAAGAATCTCGTTATACCCAATGGTCAATATTCAAACACCTCTTCGTCTGGGTTTGTTAAAAACAGAATTGGAAGATGCGATACACCTGCAGAAAACGATTGAGGAAGAAACTAGTACATTGGCGATCACTACACCTTCAGGGGACGTTCTACTCATTTGGTCTGAGGAGTCTTTTGAAGAGGAGAAAGAGGAGGTCTCCTCGATTGTTGAGCATGTATGCAACGGGAGAGAACACGTTGTTGTCTTGAGTAGAAGAGTAGATCTAATCGAAGATGCCGAGAAGGTTTACCGAGAGTTAGAAATGGCGTGTGAATTGAAGATGCTGCTGCCGGATCAAGATCATCGTATAGCAGAGGAAATGCACTTGAAATCATCAACATCTGATAAACAGACGATTAACTACCTGAAACCGGATATTCTGGAGCAATTAGCTAATCAGGAATATGATACTGTACGCAATTATTTAAGTGAAATCTTCACTCAGCTTGAACAAGATAAAGACGTATTCGTTATAAAAAGCATCATGCTTGAGTACTTCTTTCAGATGAAAAACAAGTTTCTGATTTCCCTGGAGTATACTCAATACGTTCAATTAATCCACCAAATTCTGTACCTTCAAGGTAATGAAGACGCCCTTGCCATAATGGATCAATGCATAAGGTACATAGAACATGATGATAGTGGAGAAGAGAAGAAGAGTCCGATCATTCAAACGGTCCTTACCTATATCCATCAGAACTACTCAGAAGATATGTCCTTGAAAACACTCGGCCATCGTTTTCACATCAATCCCATCTATTTAGGGCAATTATTTCAAAAGGAAGTCAAAGACTCTTTCACCAAATATCTGAACCACCTTAGAATTGACCGGGCTAAGAAACTCTTAATGAATTCACATGAGAAAGCAGGGCATATCGGAAAAAAAGTAGGCTATACGGATGCTACTTATTTCTATAAGCAGTTTAAAAAATACGAACATGCAACCCCTTCCGAGTGGAGAAAACAACACTCACAAGCATGAAAAAAAGTCTCTTTGATTAAGAGGCTTTTTTTGATAGTTTCCTGAAAATATAGTAATTTCAATGATTGTATTTATTTTGACCAGTAAATCTAAGATATCTCAACTATTTATCATGTAAGGGTTTTCATATAATTGAATTATAGAGATCAGAAGGGAGGAGAAGCATGAGCAGAGTCAATCGATTTGTTAAAAATGTGTACGATAACCGAATATGGCTGTTAATGATTTTACCAGGGTTTATATGGCTCATCGTCATGAAATATATTCCCATGTTTGGGCAGATCATTGCATTTAAGAACTTTCGGTTTCATCCTGATGGCTTTTTTGCCAGCGTATTTCACAGTGAATGGGTGGGGTTTGAGAATTTCAAGTTCTTGTTCAGTACAAATGATGCATTTGTCATAACGAGAAATACCCTACTCTATAACATCCTATTTATCATAGTCGGATTGATATTATCCGTAGCCGTAGCCATTATATTAAGTGAAATAACGAAGCAGAAATTAGCCAAAATCTATCAGACTGGAATGTTGTTTCCTCATTTCTTATCGTGGGTGGTAGTCAGTTACTTTGTATTCGCCTTTCTTAGTGTAGACAAGGGATTATTTAATAGTGTGCTGGGCTTCTTTAATATAGAGCCCGTTTCTTGGTATAACGAACCGCAATATTGGCCTTATTTCATAACAGTAATTAGCCAGTGGAAAGGTGTAGGATTTAGCAGTATTGTGTATCTTGCTGCCATTGTCGGTATTGATAGGACGCATTATGAAGCGGCGATGATTGATGGAGCAAATAAGTGGCAGCAGATTCGTCACGTTACCATTCCTATGATCATGCCACTCATTGTGATATTAACGATACTGAATATTGGCAGCATCTTCAGCGCCGATTTCGGATTGTTCTATCAAATCCCTCGTGACTCGGGACCTCTTTACTCTGTAACGAATGTTATCGATACATACGTTTACCGGGGATTGATGACAATGGGGGATATAGGAATGAGTACAGCGGCTGGTTTATACCAAGCGACCGTTGGGTTTATATTAATTCTAATAACTAACTATATTGTGAGAAAGATTGATGAAGATAATGCCTTGTTCTAAGAAAATACATTAGAGAGAAAGGAGAGTACTGGATGGAGACATCTACTAATGTCACGACGAGTTACCAGAAGGAAGCGGATAAGAAACAAACGAAGAAAAAAACGTATAACCCTTATGGATTTTCAGGAAAGACGAGCATCTTTATGCATCTATTGCTTGGTACCTTCGCCTTTCTATGTATATTTCCATTTTTATATGTGATCATCATTTCGCTTAGTAATGAACAATCATTAGCGGAAAATGGTTATCAGCTTATTCCGGAACAGTGGAGTTTTGAAGCATATAGGTATTTATGGGAAATGAAAGCACAGGTCGTGAGAGCATATGGTGTAACCATTTTGGTTACAGTATTAGGTACTTTCATCAGCGTGACGGTTATTGCATTGTACGCCTATGCTATATCGAGAAAACAGTTTATATTCAGAAAGCAATTCACCTTTATCGCTTTTTTCACGATGCTATTTAGCGGAGGAATGGTTCCATTCTACATCGTGATGACACAATTTCTGGACTTGAAGAATTCGATGTGGGCCCTAATTCTTCCAATGGCTGTTAATGCTTTCTATATCATTATTATGAGAACGTTTTTCCTTAGATCCGTACCTGAAGCAATCCTTGAATCCGCCCGCATCGACGGAGCAGGAGAGTGGAGGATATTTCTAACCATTGTTCTGCCGTTATCGGTTCCAGGTATAGCAACCATTGCACTATTCAATACCCTTGCCTATTGGAACGATTGGTTTAACGCTCTCCTCTTCATTGACGATCCGAACTTGATACCATTGCAATCGCTATTAATGCGGATTGAGAACAATATGGACTTTATAAAACAGAATGCCATGCTATCAAACCAAAATAGTTCCATCTTAGAATCGATTCCACAAGATTCAGCTAGAATGGCGATGGTGGTTATTGCCACTCTTCCGATTGCTTTATCGTATCCTTTCTTTCAAAAGTACTTTATTAAAGGCTTGACTATTGGAGGAGTAAAGGATTGATCGTATTCATTGAAGGAGCGAATTCCTTTTTTGATAGAACCAAATCAATTAAACGAACTGGGGGATGGAAATGAAAAAAGTAGGGGTACTTTCACTTGTATTGGTGCTGCTTATGGGGATACTGGCAGCATGTAGCGGGAAAAGTTCAAGCGGGGAAACATCAGGTGACTCCACGGAGGATCATGTTACACTGACCTGGTATTTAATCGGAACTCCTCAAAAAGATGTTGACGATGTCATGAAAGAGGTTAACAAGTACACGAAGGAAAAGATCAACACGTCTATCGACCTTAAACTTCTTGATTGGGGAGAGTATAATGATCGGATGCAGGTTATTACAACTTCTGGAGAAGAGTATGATATTGCCTTCACAAGCTCCTGGGCCAACAATTACGCATTAAATGCAAGAAGGGGAGCATTTGTTGGATTGAATGACTTAATGGATGAATACGGGAAAGACATGAAGAAGCTAATTGATCCGGCATTCCTTGAGGGTGCTAAGATTGATGGAGAACTTTATGCAGTACCAACGAATAAAGAAGTAGGTCAGCAAGCCGTACTTTCCTTTAATAATGAACTGGTAAAAAAACATGGACTAGATATTTCAAAAGTGAACTCAATTGAAGACCTGGAGCCGCTGCTTGCTGTTATTAAAGAAAAAGAAAAGAATGTAACACCCATTGCAACATTTGATGCATATCTTCCTTTCGACTCCATCCTTCAAGAGGAGTTACCATTTGCATTCCGTTTAGATGGAAACACTGATGAGGTTGTGAACAAATACGAAGAAGATATTACGATGGAAACGTTAAAAACGATGCATGAATACTATAAAAAAGGCTATATCCAAAAAGATGCAGCAACAAGCACAGACTCATGGCCACTGGAAACGGCTAACTGGTTCGTACGTAAAGAGATTTATCAACCTTACGCAGAAGACATCTGGTCCAGATCAGCAGGATATGAAATCGTGACGAGAGAACTTCATGAACCGTATATCTTTAATAACTCAGTTACGGGCTCCATGCAAGCCATTTCAGCTACTTCTAAACATCCTGAAAGAGCCATGATGTTCTTGAATCTATTAAACTCCGACGAATATTTAAGAAATTTGCTTGATAAAGGAATCGAAGGGGTTCACTATGATGAGAACGAAGATGGAACAATTAAAGACTTGCCTGCTCGTGTTGAAAACTATAACATGCCGAGCTTTGCTATCGGGAATCAGCTGATCCTTAAACTTTACGAAGATGACCCGGCAGACAAATGGGAGGCATTTGAAAAATTCAATGAAAGCGCAAAAGCGTCTCCGGCACTTGGTTTCTATTTTGACTCTAACCCAGTTAGAACAGAAATTGCAGCAATCTCGAATGTCACTAGTGAATTCTCTCCTGCATTGTTAAAAGGTGCTGTAGATCCTGAAGAATATTTACCTGCTTTCAATAAAAAGCTAGACGAAGCCGGAATGCAAAAAGTATTGGATGAAATTCAAAAGCAATATGATGAGTGGAAGAAGGAACAATAGGAGCGTGGGAGGACAGCTCTCCTTTGTATCATTACAAGATTAGCTACCAAGGGAAATAATTTGAAGAAGGGTTCAGACAAGTGTGAACCCTTCTTTCAATTGGAGGGAGATACATGTTATATGGTGCAATAGAAGCCGGTGGAACCAAATTTGTTTGTGCCGTTGGAAATGAGAAGGGAGAAATCATAAGCAAGAAGGTCTTTCCTACTCAAGATCCTGAGACTACATTAGGTAACGTCTACTCTTATTTTTCTAATTACACTTTAACGTCGATTGGGGTAGGCTGTTTTGGGCCAATAGAATTAAATAAGAACAAGGACAGTTACGGGGAAATTTTAAATACTCCAAAACATCTGTGGAAGAATTTCAATATCCATCAAGCCCTCTCAAGTCACTTTTCTGTTCCTGTTTTTGTTGATACAGATGTGAATGCAGCTGCATTGGGGGAATTTCATTCAGGAGCTGCTCAAGAGTCTGACAGTTGTTTATATATAACCGTGGGTACGGGTATTGGGGCGGGATTTGTACAAAATGGTAAAGTGTCAAAGGGACTTTTCAATACCGAAATGGGCCACATTTACGTGCCAAGGCACTCGCAAGATTCTTTTGATGGCAGCTGTCACTATCACGGAGATTGTTTAGAAGGCCTGGCTTCGGGTACGGCTATACATACCCGATACGGAAAGAAAGGGGACGAGCTGGAAGAGATGCAAGCAGTTTGGGAACTTGAGGCATATTACCTTGCCCAAGCCATCGTAAACTACATCTTAATCCTCGCTCCCGAAAAAATCATATTGGGTGGGGGAGTCATGAAGCAAGCCATTTTATACCCACTCATTCGAGGGGAAGTAGCAAAACTTCTTAATCAATATGTCGACATAGACGACTTTGAACATTATATTGTACTTCCTGAATTGAATGACATTCAGGGAGTGATGGGATCGCTGTTTTTAGCCAGGGAAGGTGTACTTAAACATGTAGATAAATAGTGGCCACTTGCTTAAAAGACCTTAACGAATGATAGAAGTTGTTGAGGTCTTTTACATTTTATAAGCTTTTCCACGACAATAGGAATAATTGAGGTTATTGAAGCTTTCCTGTTTATTATGTATTCGAGTGCTTATTTGAATACGTATCCTTCCTTGTAAGGATTTAAACAAACGTTTGATTAATCATAGGAAACCCCTAGGCAATAGGAAGAATCCAACTAAACACTTGTTTAATCATCATTTCATCACTTTCTTCAAATAAAACTCAAAAATCAAATCAATCAAAATCACCATCGTAGAACGTGGAGTCAAATCATACCCGGCAAACTGTACTTTTTGCACATCGGCGCTGATGGCGTTCCGGGTGAGTTTGGCAAGCGTGCTGTCTGCTGAATTGGTGATTGCCAGGGAGTCGGCATTCTTATAACGGATCTTCTCGGCTGCCCCGACAATGGTTTTCGTCTCTCCACTGGATGAGATGAAAACGATGAGATCGTCCTTCTGCACCATATTGGGGAGCAGGTCGATGATATGTGATTCATATACGTAAGACGTTGGCTTGTTAACCTGCATAAACAGTTTGCTGAAATATTCTCCCGCCATCTTCGTCAAACCCACGGCGACAATCATCACTCGATTGGCTTGTAAAAGTTGTTCGCTGATTCTTTCTAACTCTTCCACCCGTAAAGACTCCAGTGTCCGATTCGTATCCTGACGATAACGATCGAGCATGTTTTCTGCCGGCCCCACGTTTTCATCGATGCTCTTTAGATTAAACTTAAATTCAGAGAAACCCCCGAGCCCAAGCTTATGGCACATGCGAATAATCGTAGTGGTGCTGACGCTATTGCTTTCGGCCATGGCGGTCAGCGATTGATTCTTCGCGGTCTCCAAATTCTCCTCCACATAATAAAGGACATGTTTTTCTGCGTATGTAAGCTCCCCGATATGGGAAGAAAATCGATCCAATACTTTCCCCATAGAATACCCCTTTGTAAACCGTTTCATTGTTTATCATTCATTATATCACTGATTGTTATACTCTTTTACCTCATATCACGAATGATAAGGCTTTCATTCTGTACAATTGTACGCTGGATGTACAAAAGACCTGATGGTTTCTGTGTTATAACTACATTGTAAGGGATTTCACAGGAAATGATATTTACTAATAGAGAGGTGAACCTCATGGAATTAAGAAAAATGACAGATGAACAGTTGGTCATATTTGATATTGAATCAAGCTCAAAGCAAGAGATTCTTGAAACGCTGGTGGATGCGTTATATAAACAGGATGTTTTAACATCTAAGGAAGATTTTTTACAAGCTGTACTGGAGAGGGAGAAGATCTCTCCAACGGGGTTAGAAGCGGGGCTAGCGATTCCCCACGGGAAAAGTTCAGCTGTGAAGAAAGCGAAATTTGCCGTCGCCAGACTTCGTAACGGCATCGATACATGGGAAAGCATTGATCCGACGAATAAAGTCCAGCTCGTATTCCTGCTTGCCATTCCGGATGCGGAAGCCGGATCAACCCATTTAAGCGTCCTTTCTGAACTGAGTACAAGACTGATGGACAAGGGCTATATCGATAACTTGATGAATGCTTCTTCACCTGCAGAGTTTCTATCATTGTTAGATCAAAAGGAAGAAGTAGTCGAGGCTCCTCAAGAATATACCAAAACGGTACTGGCCATCACTGCCTGTGCGGCGGGTATCGCCCACACGTATATGTCTGCTGAGGCATTGGAGAAAGCAGGACGTGAGATGGGTGTCCGCGTTCTTACGGAGAAACAGGGTGCGAACGGGATTGAAGATGAGCACCGGGGAGCGATTTTGAAAGAAGCGGATGCCGTTGTCTTTGCTACCGATATTGCTCCTAAGAATAAGGAACGTTTCGCTGGGAAGCCATACGTTCAAACACGTGTAGCGGAACCGTTGAAGCATGCCAAGGAGATCATTAACCGGGCGTTGACGAATCCGGATGGAACCGTGTCAGGAGACAGTGGTGAAGAAGAGGTGTCCACTGGAGGTAATAAGCAGGGACTTCTGTCTGAGATCACTCAGGCGGTAATGACCGGGATTTCTTATATGATTCCTGTCCTTGTCGCAGCCGGTCTGATGATGGGGATCGCGAAGCTCTCTGCCATGCCGATGGGGCTCGTAGATCAAATTCATGATATTAAGTATGCGACTCACTCAAATGAACTATTGGTGATCCTTCATCATCTTGATAAATTCGGCGGCATGATCTTTAAGTTCATGTATCCAATCTTCGGGGCTTTCGTGGCTTATTCAATAGCCGACAGAGTTGGACTCGTCTCCGGGTTTATTGGAGGGGTATTTGCAGCAGGACTTCACTATACGTTCTGGGGAATCGAAGGTGGAATTCCATCAGGTTTCCTAGGGGCACTGATCCTTGGATTAACGGCTGGATATGTCTCTAAATTCTTAAATGAAAAAATTAAGCTAAATAAAAATTTAATCGCAATGAAACCGATGTTAATCATTCCTGCGATTTCTGTGTTAACGATTTTCTTCCTGAATTTCTACATTGTTGATCCCGTTTTCGGCGGACTTAATGCACTTCTAAGTGAGTGGATCACAGCGGCTCAAGGGGCAGGGAATGTAGTGCTCGCAAGTATCATCGCTGCTGCCACTGCCTTTGACTTAGGTGGACCGATCAACAAAGCAGCCGGAGCGATTGCCATCGGACTTGCAGCTGATCAGATCTATCCGTTGACAGCACGTGTGTTGGCGATCGTTATCCCGCCGATCGGATTGGGACTTGCGACGGTTATCGATAAATATGTAGTCGGTCGCCGTGTGTTCGATGCGAACCTGCGAGTGGCAGGGAATACGTCATTGTTACTTGGATTTATCGCCATCAGTGAGGGAGCGATTCCATTCATGCTTCGCAACCCGCTGATCACGATACCGATCAACATCATCGGAGCTATTTTAGGATCCGTAACGGCAGTCGTACTTGGGGCCGTTCAGTGGTATCCACTTCCGGCTGTCTGGGGATGGCCGCTTGTTGAAAATATCTGGGCTTATCTCATTGGACTTTTAGTCGGGGTATTGTTCATCGCTTTCACAAACATTTTCATCCGCTTTGCAATCTTGAAAAAGAACGAAAAATAATCACAAAAAGGGGGCTGGGTCTTTATGGACCCGGAACCCTTTACCTATTATTTGGAGGGAAAATCCATGAAAAAGCGCGTTTATGTCGTACCCCATTCCCACTGGGATCGTGAGTGGTATTTTACAATAGAAGATTCGAATGTATTACTTGCAGAAAACCTGGACCATCTTTTAGATGTCCTTGAAACAGATGAAGATTATACGGGTTATGTATTCGATGCCCAGGCAAGCATTGTGGAGGAGTATTTGAAGGTCCGTCCAGAAAACAGGGACCGATTGAAGCAGCTTGTGGAAGAGAAGCAGCTGTTTATCGGACCTTGGTATACGCAGACCGATTCCCTTCTAGTTCATAAAGAGTCCATCATACGTAATCTGCTATACGGAACGAAGATATCGAAGAGTTTCGGTCATAGTATGAATTGTGGTTACCTGCCGGATATTTTCGGGCAGAATCAGTATCTTCCTTCAATCTTCAAAGGATTCGGTATCGATAACAGCGTCCTTCAGCGGGGAATTTACACCGACCAATTGAAAGGTGATTTGAATTTCAAGTGGAAATCTCCAGACGGTGAAACCGTGCATGCCAACAACATTTATTTCGGATATGGACCGGGGAAATTCCTTGAAGCTACAGAGGAGTACAAGGAAGAACGACTGTTTCCGATTCTGGAGAAACTGGCTGATATGAATCAGAATAGTGACCATCTCCTTCTCCCGGCAGGCGGAGATCAGGTGCTTGTGCGTGAGCATTTCCCTGAGACCATTAAGCAGCTGAATGCAAACTCTGAGGATTATGAATTTGTCCTTTCCGACTATGAGACGTTCATGAAGGATGCCTGGGAGAACGAGGACGATTTTACAAATGTAATCGAAGGCGAATTGACGGCGACCCAGAAGTCCCGTATTCATAACACAATTCGTTCCCAGCGCTATGATATTAAGAAAGCAAATTATGAAGTCGAACATAAGATTTTGAATGTATTGGAGCCATTGGCGGTCATCGGTCAATCCTTGGGCCTTCGTTATCCCCAGGCATGGCTGGACGGAATGTGGAAGGAACTCTTCGATGTCCATGCCCATGACAGTATCGGCGGGTGTAACTCCGATGATACCAATCGTGATATCGTTCAACGGCTTGAAAAGGTGAATCGTATTGCAGAAGGGCTCCTGAATATCTTGAAGAAACAAATGACTGAAGCGATCAGCAAGAAGCTCGGTGAAGACTCCATTTTTGTATTCTTCAACACGAATGCGTCTGTATTTTCAGGAACTGTTGAGGTTGTCCTGTTTACCAAGTCTGATCAATTCAACGTGAAGGACCTTAATGGAGAGCTTGTTGGTATGGAAGCCATTGACCAGGAATATATAAGCGGCGGTAAGAAGATTGTCGTGACAGCGGAAGGTGAGAAACAGGTAGAGGTCCCGGGTTATTACCGCACCGTCGCGATGGCAGATTTGAAGGATGTTGCCGGTTTAGGATATAAAACATTTACCGTTGAAGAACTCAGCGAAGGAATGAAAAAACTTGAAGACAGCGGGAGTCAGGCGATTGAAAATGAACATGTAAAAGTGGAATTCGTGGAAGGAAATCTGACCCTGACTGAGAAAGGTAAGGGCAAAGTGATTTCCAATCTGCTTCGATTTGAAAATGTCGGTGATGCAGGAGATTCCTATGATTTCTCACCTCTGGAAGACGATCAGCCTCTTTGGTTGGAAAAAGGAGAGCTTCTTTCTGTAGAAGCAGGTGAGCTATCCCAGAAAATCATGGTCAAGCATGAGGCCCTTGTACCAGGGAATCTGGAGGACCGCCAGGCGGAAATCAACAGCGAACCATTGGTGGTCATCTCTACTCTTGAGCTTCGAAAAAATGAAAAGTTTGTCCGGGTTCAGCATACGATCGAGAATGCTGTTGAGGATCATCGTGTACGCGTCCTATTGAATACAGGGACGAACAAACCTCAGACTTCTTTTGCCGATCAAGGCTTTGGGCTGATTGAGCGAAGTGTGGACAATCCGTATATGAAGGATTGGAAAGAGAATGGTTTTGCTGAAGCACCGGTACCAATCTATTCACTAGAAAACTTTGCAGGGGTATCGACTGATTCTCATACTTTTGCAGCCATTACAAGAGGGATCAAGGAATATGAAGTGCTTGAAAACTCAGGTGACCTCGCCCTTACTCTATTTAGGAGCGTCGGGTTGTTAGGGAAGGATGATCTGTTGTGGCGTCCGGGTAGAGCATCGGGCATTAACAATAAAGTCGTTTATACCCCTGATGCGCAGATGAAGCAGAAGATGGTGTTTGAGTACGGGGTTTATGTAGGGGATGCAGAGCCTGTGGAGATGTTCGGGCTGACGGATCAATATGTTGCTCGACATGCATCTTATCAGAAACAAAGCTTGAATACGTTTGAAGAGCGCCTCGAACGCTTTGAAATTCCCTATCCGGTTAAGGAGATGGCGGACACTGTTTCACTCTTTGAAATGGACGGCTCTGAAGTTGTCATGAGCAGCTGCAAACGTGCTTATGATGACAAATCGGTTATCATTCGCTTGTTCAACCCGACTGAATCCGTTCAGACCGTGAAAGTAGACCATGAATTCAGCAACGTTTCCATCACGAATCTGGCGGAGGAACTCCAAGAAGATGCGGGCACGGAGATCACAGTCAATCCGAAGAGCCACCTCACATTAAAACTATCTTAAGAAGGTGAAATCATGACAAAGCAAGAACTAGTAAGGAATGTGGAAGAGAGATTAAGAAGGATTTACGGGGACGATTTCAAAGAGGAGTTCCTGACTTCTTTTACAGAGCTACTGGATAAATGGAGTCGTCATTCCTGGAAAAGCGCAGCACCTGTGTCTGAAGAAAATGTTTATCTGATCACATATGGTGACAGCATTTACGAAGAAGGCAAGCCCACACTTGCCTCTCTCCGTACCTTCTTAAATGAAAAGGTGAAGGGTTCGATTACGGACGTTCACTTGCTGCCGATGTTTCCTTATACATCCGATGATGGTTTCTCAGTCGTGGACTACCGTCAAGTGGACCCGAAGCTCGGGGATTGGACGAACATTGAAGAACTGGCTCAGGATTATCGCTTGATGTTTGATTTTGTTGCCAATCATATTTCAAAATCAAGTGAGTGGTTTCAAGGCTATATCAACGGTGAAGAGAGATACAAGGAATATTTTGTTCCAAAGGATCCTTCTTTTGATGAAAGTATTGTGGTTCGTCCCCGCACATCGCCTTTGTATCATGAATATGAAGGACGTGACGGCGTCAAAACGGCTTGGACGACGTTTAGTGAAGATCAGGTTGATTTGAATTTCCGCCACTTCCCGGTATTAGAGGAAACGACGGATATTTTACTTGAGTATGCAAGCAAAGGCGGGACAAGCATCCGCTTGGATGCCATCGGGTTCATTTGGAAGGAATCAGGTACAACGTCCATCCATCTGCCCCAGGCACATGAAATCATCAAGCTGTGGAGAGAGGTCATGGACTTCTTTAAGCCGAATACGCAAATCATTACGGAAACGAATGTACCGCATAAAGAAAACATCAGCTATTTCGGGGATGGAACTGATGAAGCCAATATGGTCTATCAATTCTCCCTGCCTCCATTGGTGCTATTTTCACTGACGACTCACAATGGTGAAAAGCTGACGGAATGGTCGAAAACGATTGATACCGTTTCGGATACCGCGACCTATTTCAACTTCCTTGCGAGTCATGACGGAATCGGGATGCGTCCGACTGAAGGGATCCTGACCGAGGACGACAAACAGCTGCTTGTGAATAAAGTCAAAGAAAATGGCGGTCGTGTTTCGTATAAAGCCAATAGTGACGGAAGCCAGTCTGTATATGAGTTGAACATCAACTATTCAGCAGCACTCGTCAACCAAGGCGAGGATACGACAGAAGATCTGGAAGTGAAGAAGATGCTTGCCGCACATTCCATCCTGTTATCCTTTGTGGGAGTTCCGGCCATTTACTATCATTCCTTATTGGGCTCTCACAATGATGAAGACGGGGTTGAAACGTCAGGCATCAACCGCAGGATCAATCGTGAGAAGCTGGAGCTTTCAAGTATCCTTGAAGAATTAGAGACAAGCTCCCGTCGCAAAGGGATTTTCGAAGGCTTACAGGAAATGATTTCGATCCGACAAAAGGAATCTGCTTTTTCTCCGTATGCAGGACAAGAAGTGCTGGAACTGGGTGCCAATCTATTCGGACTGAAGCGTTTCAATCAGGAAACAGGAGAGAGCATCACGTTTGTCGTCAATCTGGATGCTGCTCCAGCAGCTGTAACACTTCCTCACCCAGGCTTCGATTTACAGAGTGGGAAAGAAGTAAGTGGAGAAGTTGAATTAAGTCCGTATGAATTCATGTGGGTAAAACAATAGATCAATACAGGTGCCAGTCGCTTTCTTAGGCTTCTGGCACCTTTTCATAGGAGCGTGTGTGAAATGAATTTTTTAATTGCTTCTGATTCCTATAAGGATTCATTATCAGCTTTTGAAGTGGGGGAAGCGGCTCGTAAGGGGATCCTTTCTGTTAGGTCATCCGCTCATGTTGAAAATTCTCCTATGGCAGATGGTGGAGAAGGGACCCTGGATGCCCTGCTCACATGCCTGGATGGAGAGGAGAAGGAAGTCCCGGTACATGATCCGTTAATGAACCCTGTTCTTGCGCGTTATGTTGTTTTTAATGGAGATACTGCCTTTATTGAGAGTGCCCGCAGCAGTGGACTTCCCCTCGTACCATTTGAGAAGAGGAATCCATTGTTGTCGAATACGTATGGGTTGGGGGAACAGATAAAGGATGCCGTCGTGAACGGATATCGCAATATTGTCATTTCCCTTGGCGGGAGTGCCACGAACGACGGCGGAGTCGGGATGATGCAGGCCTTGGGATGGACGTTTTATGATGAGGACGGAGTAGAGGTTGGAGTGGAAGGGAATCCATTGCTTAAGGCAGCTTCGTTTTCTGGTCATGAGCGGTTACCCCAACTGGAGCAATGCTCGTTCACGATTGCGAGCGATGTCACCAACCCTTTTCATGGAGATAAAGGTGCTGCCCATATTTTTGGCAGACAGAAGGGTGCCACCTCTGCAGGGATCCTGGAACTTGATGCCGGTTTGGTGAAGCTCGCTTCCCTATTTAGTGAAGTGTATGGGATCGACGTCCAAGATGTACCCGGATCGGGAGCTGCAGGAGGGCTTGGCGGAAGTATTGTGGCGGCTTTAAACGGGGTTCTCCGATCGGGAGTGGATACGATTATAGAGCTTACCAGGTTAGAAGAGAAAGTGATGAAGGCAGATATCGTCTTCACCGGGGAAGGAAGCTTGGATCAGCAATCACTGATGGGGAAAGTGCCGGTTGGGGTTGCAAAGCTTGCGAAGAAGCACGGTAAGAAAGTCATTGGAATCGCGGGTCGGATTGATACGGACTTGGCAGAGGTGAATGAATATCTGGATGCTGTTTTCTCGATTCAGACGGAATGCCGTTCTTTGGAAGAAGCGTTGAGGAGTGAAGTGACGAGTGAGCAGATTAGGGTCACGGTCGAGCAGATTGTGCGGTTATTAAGATGATGGAAGGGCGAGGGAACTAGAACCTCGCTCTTATTTTTATTTATAGAACTTAGTCCTCGGAACCCATAAATCTATAAATTTTTACTGTATTTTTACTAGAAAACTATTAAAAATAGCTAAAACTTGATCTAGAAAAGCTATCTATCGGATCCTTTCTCATCTCTACTAAAGCAGAATTACAACTTATGAACCGGTTTCAGACGTTTATGATCCAAAATATGAATATATGAGCTGCTTCTACGGATCTATGATCCTCTTATGGGATTTATGATCCGGTTCTGCTCATATATGATCCATTTGTCGAAAAATCTTTATGTTTTCGATATAGTAGCAGATTATTAGGTTGGGGGAAAGGGGAGTTCCACTCTTTTTATATTGGAGCATTTATCCACCAAAAAAATAAAAACTGGAGAACATATTCACAAAAGCGCTTTCATATGCTAGGATAGAAACCAATAGGGGAACCTATTCTGAGAAAGGGGGAGAATACGCTCGTTGAATTCCAGATTGAAAGAATGCGTGATGACGAGTCATTATTTACGGAGAGATCAACTTTACTACACCTATGAATACAAGAGGGGTCAAAGCAATGTAGTAGATTTACTGTTTGTTCAGGATGGGATGGACTATATAGAACTTGGACATATCCAACAAGCTCTGGAAGCAGTTCTGGAGACCGCGGAATCCATTCATCTATTCTTGGTTCTTGTGCCGCCGCCAAGCTCTGAAGAACGCTATCATCTTTATCATCAACAGGGAGAGCGGCTCGAGTCGTACATTCGCTTTTTCCAGGATGAGCTTCTGATGACTGTTCAAAGCCGTTTTGAAAATGAAGATAAGGAGATTCGTAAAGTTGGTTTGTTAGGGGATTCTCTTGGAGCTGCTGTTAGTGTGAGTATTGCTTCTGAATTTCCGGAATCATGGTCTCACTTACTTTTGCAATCCGGTGCTTTTACAGCTAGTCACGTCGTTAAAATTCAAAATCTTCAAAAAGTTGATTGGCAAGTGTACCAGGTTGTCGGTCTGCAAGAGGAAGCGGTTACCTATCCACTAACAGGAGAAAACCTTCCAATCCTATCTTACAACCGAAGTCTTCACAAACAACTTCAATCCATCACAGATACCATTACATACTACGAAGAAGACGAGCAGCATCTCTGGGATTTTTGGCGCAGGGACTTACCACGTGCAATCAGCTTTTTTGTTGAAACAATTATAAAAGGGGAAAGGGATGAACGTAATGTTTAAAAATGGAAAGTTTTTATTAACGCTTATGTTGATGTTTGCTATGCTATTTACAGCTGCCTGTAACAGCAGCAGCTCAAGCTCTTCTGAGGGACAGAAAGAGGGAACGGAAGAGGAACCAGTGGAAATTGAATTCTGGACGATGCAATTATCACCAACGTTTGATGATTATTTAAATGGGGTCATCTCCGATTTTGAAAAGGAAAACCCGAATGTGAAAGTGAAATGGGTCGACATTCCTTGGGGTGATATGGAAACAAAGATCCTTTCAGCGGTCGCTTCCAAGACGGCTCCCGATGTAGCGAACCTGAATCCTCAATTCGCGGCGAAATTAGCAGAGCTGGATGCGTTAGTGAATATGGATGAAATGGTTCCTGAAGATGTTAAGAATGAATACTTCGAGAACATCTGGGCTTCCAACACGTTTGACGGAAAAACATTCGGTATCCCTTGGTACCTTTCTTCTCAAGTAACGATGTACAACTCAGAGATCTTCAAGGAAGCAGGATTGGATCCCGAGAAAGCTCCAGCCACTTTTGAAGAGCTGAAAGAAGTTTCAAAAACAATCAAAGACAAAACGGGTAAATACGCATTCTTCCCGGCCCTTGATGGAAGTCATCTTTTAGAAACAATGGTCATGATGGGTGTAGACTTAACAAATGAAGATATGACGAAAGCAACGTTCAACACAGCTGAAGGAAAAGAGTCCTTCAATTTCTTCGTGGACCTTTATAAGGATGGTTTAATTCCTCGTGAAGTCTTGACAGAAGGTCACTCAAAAGCCGTTGACTTATACCAGGCGGGTGAAATCGCGATCTTGGCATCTGGTCCGCAATTCCTGACGATTGTAGAAGAAAATGCCCCTGATATATTAAAAGCAACGAAAACTGCTCCCATCATCACTGGTGAAACGAATAAGAAAAACGTGGCAGCGATGAACGTGGTTGTTCCGAAACAATCCGAGCATCAAAAAGCAGCAGTAGACTTCTCGATTTTCTTAACGAATGCTGAAAACCAAGTGGAGTTTGATAAACAAACGGCGATTCTTCCATCCATTGAAACAGCTTTAGATGATCCTTACTTTAGTGAAGAGCCGGCAGATGCTACTCCAATTGATAAAGCACGTATCGTATCAGCTGGTCAATTGAAGGACAGTGAAGTGTTAATTCCGCCGATGAGCAATTTCGAAGAGCTACGCACAGCTATGAACGAAGCCCTGCATGCTGCGATGCTTGGAGATATGACAGTGGATGAAGCTTTAGAGCAAGCAGAGATGAAATGGAACGAAACACTATCTAAATAAAGGAAATGAAGGAAAGGGAGTTTATCTCCCTTTCTCTCATTTCAATGAAAGCACGGTGATGAAAAAAATGATCAGTAAGGAAATCGTATTCAATCAACTGAAAGGGAAGCTCGTGGTTTCCTGCCAGGCACTACAGGATGAACCTTTGCACGGCTCGGATGTAATGGGGAAAATGGCAAAAGCAGCTTACGTTGGAGGCGCGTCCGGGATAAGAGCAAACAGTGCAGTCGACATTGAAGCCATAAAGGGCTATGTGGACCTGCCGATTATCGGCTTGGTGAAGAGAGACTACCCCCAAAGTGATGTCTACATAACAGCCACGAAAAAAGAAGCTGATGAACTGATAGGAGCAGGGGTAGATATCATTGCCATCGATGCAACTGACAGACCTCGTCCAAACGGTGAGTCATTGGAAAGCTTGATCGCTTACTTAAAGGCCCAAGGACAAACCATTATGGCGGACGTTTCTACATTTGATGAGGCGTTGAAGGCTGTGAAGCTTGGTGTGGATTGTGTCAGCACGACGATGTCGGGATACACCCCATACTCTCCTCAGCAATGCTGTCCGGATTTTATTTTATTAAAGAGATTGGTTGATACCCTGCAAATTCCTGTATTTGCTGAAGGAAGAATCTCTACGCCGGAGGATGTGAAGCGGGCGATGGATATAGGAGCTCACGCAGTTGTAGTGGGATCAGCAATTACAAGACCTCAGGAAATCACGAAGAAGTTTGTTCAATCAATTCAGAGTAGAGGAGAGAAACAAGATGAACACACAAACGGCGTCCAAGAGCAAGTTAGGCGGATTAATTAATAGTTACTTTCCTTCGTTAACGAAATCAGAGCAAAAAGTGGCTGCAGTCGTGCTGGAACAGATGGAGAAGGCCCTTTATTATTCCGTCACCGACCTTGCCGATGTGGCAGAAGTGGGAGAGACGACGGTTTTACGGTTTTGCCGGAAGATCGGAATGAAAGGGTATCAGGAATTCAAGCTGGCGATTGCCAAGGATTTATCCTCCCTTTCACAAGAAGAGGAGTCGGATCCGAGCAAGCCTTCAGGTTTCATTCAATCGATTGCTTCCTACACAAAGAATGCCATTGATGAAACCGTTAATAAACTGGATGATGAAACATTGGATCGAGCGATTCAACTATTATCAGGCGCAAAGTCCATCCACTTCTTTGGAGTTGGAACATCCGGACTGACGGCACTGGATGCGAAGAATCGTTTTTTACGGATCGGCTACAGGTCCGATGCAGTGATCGATCCTCATATTCAGTCGATGACGGCTGCCACAGTTGGAGAGGGGGATGTTGTCATTGGATTGAGTATTTCAGGGAGTACAAAGGATACCATTGATTCTCTGACGTTAGCGAAAGAAAACGGAGCGAATGTGATTGCGATTACGTATTACGCCAGGTCCCCGATTACGAAGCTTGCCGATGCTGTCCTCTTAAGTGGAGGGAAAGAATCTCCTCTTGAAGGTGGGTCCATGATTGCGAAGATCTCACAGCTGTTTGTCATTGATATGCTATGTACAGGCCTTGCCCTTCATAATAAAGAGTACTCTCTTGGAATGAAAGAAAAAACAGCAAGAGCAGTAGTGGAGAAAATCTACTAATCTCTTATAAGAGAAAGCGGGTGATGGGATGAAGGTCATCGGAATAGATGTTGGGGGAACGGGAGTCAAAGGCTCCGTTGTGAATGAAAATGGGGACATTTTATTTGAAGAAAAGGTTCCGACTGATA
Organism: Rossellomorea aquimaris; assembly: GCF_035590735.1. Taxonomy (NCBI): domain Bacteria; kingdom Bacillati; phylum Bacillota; class Bacilli; order Caryophanales; family Bacillaceae; genus Rossellomorea; species Rossellomorea aquimaris. The sequence goes on along the minus strand of NZ_CP141595.1, from coordinate 4,120,402 downwards.
TTTCAAAAGGAAGAGATGGGATACTGGAATCGATTCACATTGTGATTGATACTTTAATGAAGAAAGACAATGCCATCTTGGGAATCGGCATTGGCACGGCAGGTCGTGTGAATGTTCATAATGGTGAAATCGTATTCGCTACAGCGAATTTACCATCCTGGCAGGGAACCAATGTAAAAGCAGAAATCGAATCGAGGTACAGCTTACCTTGCGTTGTTGAAAATGATGCCAACGCGGCTCTCATCGGAGAGCTATGGAAGTCACAGAGAAAACCTCAATCTGCGGTCATGATCACACTCGGTACCGGGGTTGGAGGAGCAAATGCTATAGATGGTGATGTCTTAAGTGGCTATCATCATCAAAGTGGAGAATGGGGACATGTGGTTCTCGTTCCAAATGGAAAGCTATGCAATTGCGGGAAGAAAGGGTGCATCGAGCAATACCTTTCGGGTACTGCGTTAGTGCAAGCCGTTCTCACTGAAACGGAGCTCTCTTTCAGGCATGGCTCAGAGATTTTTGAGGAATATTCAAAGGGAAATCAACAGGTCAAACAGGTGATTGACCGATACTTAGATTATTTAGCCATTACGATGTATAACATTTCGGTGTCCATCGACCCGGAAATGATTTTCATCGGAGGCGGGGTCATTGATTCCAAGCGTCATTGGTGGACCTTATTTCAAAAAAAATTGAAAGAATATTGCGTTAATACGAGTGTTCATCCTGCTTCCTTGGGTAATAAAGCAGGCATGCTCGGAGCAGCTAAGCTCATATTTCAAGTGATAGAGAAAAGAGGGGAGCCCATTGAAAAGTAATCCTTTAACACCGTTTCTGTTTCTGATACCGGGAGTCATCATTCTTGGTGCATTCATCTTCTACCCCATGCTTAACGCGATTTGGCTGAGCTTTACAGACTACAATATCGTTGCTGACGCAGAGTTTATTGGTTTGGAGAATTATAAAGAACTATTTGCAGATGCATTGTTCTGGAAAGTGCTGGGTCAGACCTTATTATACTTAATCATTGTTGTACCGGCACTCGTCATCCTGCCGATCTTCCTTGCGATTCTGGTGAACCAACAGGTGAAGGGAATTGGATTCTTCCGTTCAGCTTATTATGTTCCTGTTGTGACCTCGATGGTTGTTGTGGGGATTGCCTGGAAATGGGTTTATGCAGACCGCGGTATTTTAAACTACATACTGGAATCGTTCGGGTTGATTGATGAACCCATCAATTGGTTGACTTCAACATCAACGTCGATCTTTGCCGTCATGGTGGTCACCATTTGGAAAGGATTGGGGTATTACATGGTCATTTACCTCGCAGGGTTACAATCCATCCCTGATGATTTATACGAGGCAGCTGATATTGATGGTGCGACCAAATGGAAGCAAATCTGGCATATTACCATTCCGTTATTAATGCCTTCGATCATGATTGTTACGATCATGTCTTCGATTTCAGCCATGAAGGTCTTTGAAGAAATCTACGTCATGACGGGTGGGGGACCACTCAACAGTTCGAAGACATTGGTATTCTATATTTACGAAGAAGCCTTTGACAAGCTGCAGATGGGCTATGCCAGTGCAGCCGGAGTTGTCTTGTTCGTCATTACACTTATCTTCTCCGTCATAAACATCAAATTTATGAGCAAAAAAGAATCTGATATAAAGGGGTGATTCTCCATGAGTTCTCCTTCTCTTGGAACCAGCAAAGAAAATCCAACCGTACTACCTTCAAAAAGGCCAATTAATGTGAAAAAAATAGCCAAACGCGCTCTTCAATACGGAACACTCTTATTTGTCACACTCATCATGGTCGGACCATTCTTATGGCTCCTGGCTACGTCATTAAAATCAGGCAGCGAGAATATCTTCGCGTACCCGCCTCAATTTATTCCAGAAAAAATTACGTTTGGAAACTATGTCGAAGTCATGGAATTCTTTCCGTTTTGGCGGTACTTATTCAATAGTGTCGTGGTATCTGTAGTGACCGTTCTATTAAATATCGTGTTCTGTTCATTGGCGGCTTATCCTTTAGCCCGGATGAACTTCCGTGGTAAGAACATCGTCTTCGTCTTGATCCTTAGTACGATGATGGTTCCGTTTCAGCTGTTGATGATTCCCATCTATTTATTAGCGCTGGATTTAGGGCTTCAAAACACGTATGCAGGATTGATACTTCCTCATGCAACGACAGCCTTTGGAATCTTCCTGATGCGTCAGGCATTCTTGACGATTCCATATGAACTGGATGAATCAGCCCGCATGGACGGAGCGAACGCCTTTCAGATCTGGTGGAGGGTGCTTATGCCTTTAGTGAAGCCGTCACTGGTCACACTTGCCATTTTCACATTCATGATGGCGTGGGGAGATTTCCTCTGGCCCCTGATTATCCTGAATGATACAAGCATGTACACGTTACCTCTCGGCGTCAATACTCTTGCCGGTTCGTTCTCGGCCAACTGGCGCTATATCGCAGCCGGCTCGATCATTTCGATCCTTCCGATCATCATTATCTTCGCCATCCTGCAAAGACACTTTATTGCCGGTGCCATGAAAGGGGCCGTGAAAGGATAATGAGAAAAAAAGTCACGTGTCATATCGTCTTTCAAACCCACTGGGACCGGGAATGGTATTTGCCATTTGAAGTATTTCGACATCGATTGGTACAAGTGATGGATCGGATCGTTTCAGGTCTTGAAGCAGGTGAGCTGAAGCAATTCGTCCTGGATGGTCAAATGGCCGCTTTAGAGGATTACTTTGACGTTTGTGAAGAAGAAATGAAGGGAAGAGTGCTCCATTTAATAGAGGAAAAGAAAATCATTATTGGCCCATGGTATGTTCTCGCGGATGAGTTCCTGATAAGTGGTGAGTCCCTGATCCGGAATCTTGAAGTGGGGATGAAGCTGGCCGGTCAGTATGGGGAATCCCAGAAGGTCGGTTACTTACCGGATACATTCGGTCACGTGAGCCAGATGCCTCAGCTATTAAAAGGCTTCGGAATTGATAACTCGATTTTATGGCGTGGTATTAAACCCGGGACGTCTGAATTTACCTGGGAGGCACCAGATGGCTCCCGGGTCTTTACGGCATTTTTGCCGGAAGGGTACTATCAGTCATTATTGAATGAAGACAATGTAGAAGAGCAATTGAAGACATATGTTGAGAAGGTCATGCCTTATACGACGACTTCTCATGTTCTGTTAACCAACGGCGGCGACCACTTGATGCCGAAGCATGGAAATCTGATGGAACAGATCGATGATATCCAAGATGAAGTGGAGTATGTATCTAGTACGTATGAAGAATTCTTAGTCAACGTCCAGGCCGAGACTTCAGCTGATCTCCCCGTGTATGTGGGGGAAATGAGAAGTAATGAACATATCTATGTTCTTCCGAATGTACTTTCTACGAGAAGCTATCTAAAGCAGCAGAATCAGGAGATGGAAGACGAGCTGGCAGGATACACCGAACCGCTTGCCTCTCTTTGCAGCAAAGGGAAGTATCCGCAGCGGTTCTTAGAGGAATCTTGGAAACTGTTAATGCAGAATCACCCCCATGACAGCATATGTGGTTGCAGTATCGATGAGGTCCATCGGGAGATGGAAACGAGGACGATGATGCTGAAGCAGAGACTGGAGTCTATCCAAATGGGTTCCCTTTCTCATGCCGGGGTCCAGGATCCGATGTTTTCAGGAAACGGATTGAGAAAGCCCTTTGAAGATAATAGCGTGTTTACAGTCTTCAACCCTCATCCAAGATTGTTCACCGGTTGGGTTTCGGGAGAGATCTGGCTTAAAGAAGATAGGTCGTTCCGATTGAAAGATCGCGATGGAAAGCTGTATATCCCGGTCATCAAGAAGAAACGGAGCGGAAGACATTTTGCTTCGCCTCTCGATGCGTTTCCTGATTTTAAAGAAGGTACCTTTTACGACATTGAGTTTTATGTTGAGAATCTCCCGGCAACCTCCCTTTCGAGCTTCAGCGTAGCAGAGGGGGATTACGAGGAATTTGTGGAAACAAATCTCGAGACCGTTGAAAATGAGTTTTACTCTATTGAATTGAGTGGGGAAGGAACCATTGTGTTAGTAGATAAAGAGACAGGCAGGAAGCATGCTGGATTACAACGCATCTATAGTTCGCTGGACGCAGGTGACGAGTACAACTACTCCCCACCGGTTCACGATGTGAAGACGTACGCTGAGCTATTTTCTTTACCAACCGTGAGGAAGTCCTCCGGCGTTCAAGAAATGACCTATGTGCTGAAGCTTGAAACACCTGAGGGACTGGATAAGGAAAGAACCGGTCCATCTGAAAAAAACGTCCTAACCACGATACATATCACGATTACCTTACGCGCTGGTGATCGAAAGATGTATGTGGACTACATCATCGATAATCACTCGAATGATCAACGTCTTCGCGTTCAATATCCTCTAGGAGATTCCGCCCGGTACACGTATAGCGATACAGCATTTGATGTGGTGAAGCGAAAAGCGAAGACAGAGGAAGAATTGGATGCTCCAAAGCAGAAAGAAGTTCCAGTGGTAGTCGAACCTTCTCTTTCTTTCATTCGGGCTGAAAATGGGTTCACTTTCTATCATCGTGGTTTACAGGAATACCAGGTTACAAGCTTAGGAGAACAAGATGCTTTTGATGTTACGTTGGTCAGGAGTGTCGGCTGGCTGTCCCGGGATGATCTCAGAACCCGCGGCGGAGGGGCCGGTCCGAATATGGAAACGCCTGAAGCTCAATGTATCGGACAATATACGTTTCATGCTGCCTTTGAATTTACCCCTGATAAAAGTCTGGGCCAGGTAGCAACGGATGCTCACATCTACCGTGTACCGCCCAGGATTTATCCCGGGGAAACAAGAGAAAATGAGTTAACGGGTTTGATAGAATTCGATAATGAAGAAGTGCAGTGGAGCTCACTTAGACGAGTGGCTGATGGAGTGGAGCTGCGTTTATGGAATCCTACAGATGTGGTTCAGGCTGTGACGTTTAAGTCCCATGCTGAGAGTATAGAGCGAGTTGATTTTCTGCATGCACGAGTGAAAGCAGTAGATAACGTTACGGATCAGATTAACCCGAAAGAAATCACTACTTTCCTATTAAAAGGAATGTAAAAGGAGGAAGGAATGCATGAACAGAAAGATTGCCCTCCTGCCTGTTGATGGTAGACCTGTGACAAGAGAACTTCCAAAGCAGATTGCATCGATCGGAAATTGGGAGGTGCTGATTCCCGATAAAGGCTTACTCGGTTTTTTGAAAGAGCCGGGGGATATGGCTGCACTGGAAAAGTGGATTTGGAAAGTTGCACCTGATGTAGACGGATTTGTACTGTCCATTGATATGCTCGGCTACGGCGGCCTTGTTCCGTCCCGTGTGTGCATGGATGGGAAAGAAACGATCATACAACGAATCGGCATCCTCCGTGCATTAAAAGAGAAATATCCTGATAAAGCATTGATGGCGTTTAGCTCGACTATGCGAATTTCCAATAGCTATGTAAACGAAGAAGAGAAGGAATACTGGAGTGACTATGGAGTCGAGCTTTGGGAGTATTCCTATCATTTTCATCGCTTTGAAAAAACGGGGCATGATGACTCCAATCGAAGGGTTCGGGACTTACAGAATAAAATACCTTCAGACATTCTGGAAGACTATTTATCAACCAGACTGAAAAATTATCAGGTGAATGAATCCCTGTTAGATATGGTAGAAGACAAAACCATTGATGTCCTCGTCTTTCCGCAAGATGATACCTCTGAATATGGGCTTAATATCGGTGAACAGGAAGAGCTCTCAGATAGAGTGGCACAACGGGAATTATTCCAGAACGTATTCATCTATCCCGGAGCCGATGAGGTAGCCAATACGCTTGTGGCAAAGATGATTTATCAACTGGAACAAGTGGAGTTTCCAACCTTTTACCCTATTTATAGTGGAGAAACAGGGGCATTGTCGACTGCAATGTACGAAGACCGTCCGATTTGTGAATCCGTGAAGGGTCAGATTTATGCCTTTGGAGGATATACAGTCGATCAAGGGGGAGAAGCGGATATCGTGTTCGCTGTCAATGTTCCGGGAAAACGCCAAGGAGATCTTGCTCTGCAAAAATTCCTTGGGGAAGTCGATACACCTCATCGCAATATTGGTGAGTGGATCAAGCGCATCTCTCATTACCTCCGCCAGGATAAGCTGGTAGCGGTAGCCGATACCGCCTATGCTAACGGAGCGGACCCGAGAATGCTCCCTAGACTGCTGGGAGAGATAGAGGTTTCCCAATTAGCGGGATTTGGTGGCTGGAATACAGCGGGGAACACTTTGGGCACGGTCGTTGCACAGGCAGCCATGGTCCATTTGCAGGGAAAGAAGCCCTCTCTTCCTCAAGAAGAGGTAAAAGCAAGAATCCTGGAAGAAATGACATTGCGATTATTAGATGACTACGTCTATCAGTCGATTGTCCGAAAGCAAGTGCGTGCGGGGACAGATGAGTCAGCAGTGAGTCATGAAGAGCTTTTGAATCGAGTGAAAGAATTGTTTTTAAAAGAGTCCGTGACGTTTCTTACTAAGTATGGTCTTGATTTCCCCCTTAAAGAAATCTATCTGCCCTGGAAGCGAACCTTTGAGATTGGCTTAGGCAGGGGGGATGAGTCATGACGTTAAGGATCGGTGTCGATTTAGGCGGGACCAATATTAGAGCGGCTCTTCTCGACGAAAAGGGAACGATTCTCAGGGAAGTAAGGGAGAAAACAGAGGCACATTTGGGACCAGTCAGGATCATTGCGAAATTGATTTCATTAGTGGAGCGTGTCAAAGGAGAAGAGAAGGTGAGGGGGATCGGGATCGGGTGTCCGGGCCCTCTGGAAGCGAAAACGGGCATCATCCTTTCTCCTCCCAATCTTCCGGGATGGGACATGATTCCATTGGCATCGATGGTAGAAGAGCATTTTCAATTACCCGTGAAGGTGGATAATGATGCGAATGTGGCAGCAGTGGCCGAAGCGGTACTAGGAGCAGGTTCCGGGTGTGAAAGTGTGTATTACTTAACCGTGAGCACAGGAGTCGGCGGGGGATTTGTCATCAATGGAAAGGTATTTCAAGGAGCGAACGGATACGCCGGAGAGGTCGGGAACATGATTGTCGTTCCAAACGGGATCAAGCACCCGGCTTTAAATGCAGGAGCACTCGAAACCCTTGCAAGCGGCACTGCTATTGGAGTAGCCGGCAAAGCTAAGGGAATTCACGGCGGAGCGGAGGCAGTTTTCCGGGAAGCCAAAGCTTTAAATAAGGTTGCTCAGACAATTGTTGATGAGGCCATTGAGTATCTGGCTATAGCCATTGCCAACCTGACGCATGCGATTAATCCTGAAGTATTCGTAGTGGGTGGTGGAGTGATGAATTCTGAAGAGCAGGTCCTGCTTCCTTTAAGGGATAAGGTAAAAGAATATGTATATCCAGGTTTGAAGGATTCCGTCAACATCATCCCGGCGAAGCTTGGATCGAATTCAGGTGTGATTGGAGCAGGATTTATCATTTAATCAAACGTTTGTTTAGTAACAAAGGGAGTCGCGGTGGAAAACTCCCTTTTCCAAAAGAGGTGAAAAGATGTCAGAGATTTTAAAAACAGATATTGTCATCATTGGTGGAGGAATCGGCGGTTGTACTGCCGCTTTAGCTGCCTCAAAACGCGGACATAGAGTCATTATGACAGAGGAAACGGATTGGATTGGCGGACAGTTGACCAGCCAAGCGGTCCCGCCGGATGAACATCAGTGGATTGAACAATTCGGCTGTACCAAAACGTATCGTCAATTTCGGAATCGGGTCAAAGACTATTACCGGTCGCACTACCCTTTAAAAGAAGAAGTTCGTCAAAATGACAGGCTGAATCCCGGAAATGGCTGGGTCAGCAGGCTATGTCATGAGCCGAAAGTGGCTCTTACCGTTCTTCAGGAGATGCTCGTTCCTTATACGAGTAGTGGGAGGTTACAGATCTACACCAACTACAAAGCCATTCAGGCCTCCGTTGAAGGAGATGATGTTTTCTCTGTAACTGTTCAACATACCGAAAATGAGAAGAGAATGAAGCTGGAGGGACAATATTATCTGGATGCAACAGAAGTAGGGGATTTACTTCCTTTAGCTGGTGTTGAATATGTGACAGGTGCCGAATCCAAACGGGATACAGGAGAGCTCCACGCACCAGAAGAGGCAAGACCACAGGATATGCAGTCGTTTACCTATGTGTTTGCCGTGGATTATGTAGAGGGTGGGAATTTCGTAATCGAAAAACCGGAGAAGTATGATTTCTGGAAAGATTACCAGGCACCATTCCTGCAACACAAGCAGCTAAGCTGGTTCGCACCCGATGCCCATACGGGAGGTTCGAAGGAATTCGCCATGTTTCATCATGAAGACATCTGGGGACTGTGGGATTACCGTCGCATCATAGACCCGTCTTTATTTCAGAAGGGAACGTATGATGGGGATATTTCGTTAATCAACTGGCCACAGAACGATTATTGGTCAGGCTCGATCATTGACGTCAATGATGAAGAGTATGAAAGACATATTCATGAATCTAAACAATTAAGTCTATCACTTCTTTATTGGCTGCAAACCGAAGCGCCAAGACCGGATGGTGGAAAAGGGTATCCGGGCGTGCGTCTGCGAGGGGATATTTTAGGAACAGAGGATGGTCTGGCCAAGTATCCTTATATTCGTGAATCAAGGAGGATCAAGGCCGTCACGACTGTTGTGGAAGAGCATATCAATGCCAATGTCAGAGGCGATCAAGGCATCGAGCACTTTGAAGACTCCGTCGGAATCGGCTGCTACCGGATCGATCTTCATCCGACGACAGAAACAAATACTTTTTTCTATGCAGAAAGCTATCCGTTTGAAATTCCATTAGGTGCGTTGCTGCCGGTAAGAGTGAACAATGTATTACCTGCGTGTAAGAATATTGGCTCCACTCATATTACGAACGGCTGCTTCCGTGTTCATCCCGTGGAATGGAATATCGGTGAATCAGCTGGGTATCTGGCCGCCTTTGCCATTGAAAAGGGAGTTCTCCCTCGCAAGGTGAGAGAGGATAAAGTGTTGTTGGAAGAATTTCAAGAGATGCTTATACAGGATGGTATTGAATTGCGCTGGCCTGAGGTAGGACCCATCTGATTGGTACTCATGAAGCAGGTGCCACCCGGTTGGAATCCTTTAGAAGGGGATTTCAACCGGGATGGAATCTATTAGGGTTGTCTCCGACAGAACATTAAATGTGTATATGGATCTATATCCAGTTGTTACTATTTGACTATTTATGAAGAATTAATCCAACTAAACTATCTTTTATGAAGAACTATTCCTTTTATTCTGAAAATTATGATAGTATTTAATTGCCACATCATGATAGCGCATACATACAAAAACGACTATATGGAGGTACTGTATGAAGAAGTGGTCAATAGGTAAGAAATTGGTGATGTCGACGATGATCATCGCACTGGTAGCCCCTGCATCCATTCAAGCGGAGGTGAATGAAGGGGAAGCGACGAAAGTAATCAATGAAGATGGGACCAGCATCACGGTAGATGCAGAAAATGATCGCAACAATACGAATAAGCTTGTTCTATTTGATCCGACGTTCAGCTATTTTACCGAAACGAATGGATCGAGTTATGAAGTGGTCCTGGAGAAGGATGAAGGCACAAGTTATCATGTTGTCGAGTCAGGCAAAGGAGACAGTGCAATCCCTGAAGATGGTGTCGTCCTTTCCACTGGTCCACAATCAACAGAAGACATTCTGAACTTCCTAAAAAGCCTGGATGAAGATGAAACAGTACAGATTATTGAACCTGTCGAGAGAACCTACTCCAATGTGCTTGATGACGTTGACCCTACAGATGAATCGAATCCGGAAGGAGCACCGTTCCCTGGTAACCGAGGGGCAAACCAATTGCTTCTGTATACACCTGCCTTTGGGAATAGTACAGGAACGAATCCTTATGGATATGAAATTACCGTAACGGAGGGGGTTGTCACCAAAATTGGAGGCGGAGACAGTGCCATTCCTGCTAATGGATTTGTAGTGAGCGGCCATGGTACAGAGGCAGAATACCTTAAAAAAGCCGAAATTGGCATGAAGGTAACATATGATTCTGAAGGAAATATAGACTTGATTCGTGATGCGTCCACGTATATTTTTAAAAGTGAACAAAATCTTGATGAAGCGAAGCAAAGTATCGCTCATGCAGAAGAAAACTACATCGATGCAGCGTTTGACAAAGCGAATGCCTCTGTAAAGATGGCAGAAGAGCTTCTTCAAAAAGCAGATGGGATCAAAAACGAAAACCCGCAAAAAGCATTAGAGTATACCGAGCAAGCCACCCAGGCTGCTTACGATGCTTACTACTATTCCCTTCCATCTGAAGCTGGCGAGCAGAGAGCCATCTGGTACCGTCCTGAAGAGAAAGATTTAGATGATGTCCTCACTACATTGGATCGTATGGAAAAAGCGGGATTCAATTCCTTATATCTTGAAACAACATTCTGGGGATATACAATCTTCCCGAGTGACACAATGGAAGACTACGGATTGCCAAAGCAACATCCAAATTTCGCTGACCAAGAATATGGAAAGTACGGATCAGATATCCTGAAAGCCTTTATTGAAGAAGGAAAGGAACGGGGCATTACGGTTCAATCTTGGACAGATGGCTTTATGATCGGTCATAGCAGCCTTGGACTTCCGTCTCAATTCAAAAAGTACCCTGAGTGGAGCGCGGTTCAACGGAATGATGAGCCCGGAACACCTGGAAGCGACTCAAGCAGTAATTATTATTGGTTAGACATTGCCAATCCAGTGGTACAAGAATTCATGCTGGAAATCTATAAAGAACAACAGGAAGACTACCAAATCACCGGTGTTAACATCGACTATATGCGCTATCCGCACCATTCTTTTGATAAGAGTTATGGATTCAGTGCATCGAACCGTGAACGTTTTGAAGAAGAATTCGGTGTAGACCCTATGAATCTACAAGAATCTGATGAACTATGGGAACAATGGGAGCTTTGGTTACGTGAACAAGAGAATGCTTTCGTGGAGAAGCTTCATGATCAGAGTAAAGGAATCGACCCTGCATTTATGATGACGGCTACCCCTGAGCCGGGTCCTGAAGCCGTATTGATCAGCGACTGGGTTGAGGATATCGATGGCGTCATCCCGCAGGCATATGGCCATGATTTCAATAGTATCCAGTCTACCGTTGTAGCAAGTAAGAAGCTGACACCACCTTCTATGATGTATTACACAGGAATCTATTCCTTCTATCATCATCTGGGTGAAAAAGCAGCCGTGAACGACGTACTTGCTGCCGCCTATGGAACATCAGGAGTAAACATGTTTGCCTTTGGTCAGGCAAGTGCTCCTTCTGTGGATGCTCTTGGGAAAGGTCCATGGAGAAGCCCGGCCGTCAATCCTGGAGAGACTCCGAAAGAAGCTGTACTTGCTACGGTAAAACAACTGAAAGATCAGACAGTATCCATTTATGTTCCAAAGGGAGCTATCAATAAAGAAGAAGGAAAAGAGCTCGAGAACAACCTGCGTAAGTGGGAGAAGATGATGGAACGGCCGGATCAATCGTTAGAGATGGAAAAAGTAGAAGAAGAGTTTGAGAAGACGGTTGAATTGGTGAATTCAATGGATAGTTTGAATGAAACAGTAAAGGAACGTGTATTAGAAAAGATTAACAAGGTGCATAAGTGGTTGAATTATTATTATGAGAAACAGCAGTAAACGGATAAATGTTTAATATAGATAAGGTTTTGGGAGATGATTTTTCCCGAAGCCTTATTCTTGTTTACCTATTGCGTCAGAAGATTAACCGATGATGAGGCAAGAGTGGAAATCATAAAGTGCCTCGGTTCCTATGAAATACCACAAGTGAAAAGCTTGCCCAGGGAAAAAAGAAATACAATAATCAGAAACGTTAAAGGGATACACGGGCTTTCCCAAAGACAGGCTGCCAGAATTCTTGGGGTTTCTCCAAGTCTGGTGTTTAAGGTATAGAGATAGGGGCGCAAAAGGGAAGCAGGAGAACCGTCCCCCTGCTTCCCTAAAAATGAATAGCCAACAAAATAAAAATAGCCGTAGCACTTGTACTGATACATAAAAAATAGATGAGCATCACGACTTGGACTTGGGAAAGCCCGTAGCTGAGAAGCCTATGGTGCAGGTGCAGTTTATCCGCATGAAAGATGGATCGGCCCTGCCTGATTCTTTTTAAGAAGACAAAAAGAGTATCAAAGATTGGAATGGCCAATATTAATAGTGGGATGTTGATGGTAATGACGGTAATGGTCTTCATGGCCCCGACGACGGAGATGGCACCTATCATAAAGCCAAATAGTGTTGACCCCGTATCCCCCATAATAATTTTGGCGGGAAAAAAGTTATGAGGTAAGTAGCCAATCGCTAGCCCTAATATGAGTGCAGAGAGCAAGGCTGAAACCGGTTGGTTCATTAATATGGACGTGATCAGGAAGGTAAATGAGAAGATACCAGCCATTCCACCTGCCAATCCGTCCAGACCGTCCATGAAATTGATGATATTAATGATGAAGATGATCCACACCATGGTGAACAGTTTTCCAAGGAAAGGTGAAAGCTCTATATAGCCGAATAGAGGGAGGTCGAGCTGCGTTACATAATCCCCGAATTGAACGACCAAAAAAGCCGCGATGAATTGAACAAGCAACCTGGGGAAGGGAGAAAATTCTTTTGATTTGGTTTTATAATAGTCGTCTATGAATCCAATTGTGCATAGCATGACAACCGCCATGATTAATGAAATACTCATACTCATACTTACATAATTCAAACAGCTTAATAATAGTATGCCAACAAGAGTGATAACCGAAAACACCGCGCCTGCCAGCATAGGCATAGGTTTTTTATGTACTTTTCGATTGTTGGGGTTATCTACAAAATTGATCTTGATGGCGAAAGGAATAATGTATTTTACCCCTATATAAGTAGTGAAAGAGGTTAACAGAACAATAATCAGGGATAATGTGATCATTATAGAGGCTCCTTTGGAAGAATAATGATATCTATCAGACTGCTCCTTACAGTATATTACAATATATAATAAGTTTCTACATTTTGTGAAATATCTGGTAGAGTAAAGCCTGTCTGGAGTGGACGTTGAGAGGAGAGGGAAGAAGATTGGCTATGGAAGATTGAATCAATCACTGGGGAGCAAGGGGTGGTTCTCTTGCTTCTTTTAGATTTTAGAAGCAGAAGAATCGTCCCCCTGTTTCCCCCCTGCTTCCAGGAACCTCAATGGTTTGAACACGTTTAGGTCAGAGTTTTAAGAGAAAAAAGCCTTCCAACAGGAGGGCTTAACAAATTATAGGATCTTCAAATTGGCTTTAGGTATATGATTTCTTACCGTATCTTTAAGTAAAGCGATATCCTCGTCATTGTGGAAGTATTCTTTTGGTATCACCATTGCCTTATATGACGTGATATAAATGAGGAATAACTCCTTTTTTTCGTAAACCTTTCTAATATCCGTCCATTCATAATAAGTAGTCGACCTTCCGTAAGAGGCAGTGATTCCATCCGGCATCAGATGATAGGTCAGATGTTTGGAATAATGAGGCTCCTTTTTAAATTCTTTCAGGACCTTCTTTAAAATGATTTTTCTAGCAAAGAGCGTTAATAAGAAAGAAAAGAAGATGGGGATAATAAACCAAACGGTTATATCATCTCCTGAGAAAATATACAAAGCTACATACAGTAATACGATGGCCAGGAAGATGAAAGGGAGCTTATTTCTGTAATGATACTTAGCATATCGTAAAAAAAAGCTTATCACTCAGAACTCCACCAAACGTTACTTGTCGGTTTTCTTCTTCAATCATCAAATGCCTCCTTAGGAAATATTCTTTATTTAAGGTTAACATACTTTTGGCCCATGCAGGAAGCAAGGGGACGGTTCTTTTGCTTCTTTTTAATGCTGATTTAATAGTGTTTTTAGAAGCAGAAGAACCGTCCCCCTTTCCCCCCTGATTCCCTGGATCCCACCGGGAACTTGGGGTTATTTAAAGGTACATATTTTTAAAAAAGGAATATTAATCTGTTTAATCAATGACTATATCACTATAAATTTAACGTCTTTTTTGACTATATTGATAGAAAAGGCCTCTGTTTTGCCTCGATAAAGGTGCTTGGAAAACCCCCATTTACGAAAGCGGTTTCACTATCTACTATTAAAAGTAAGAATAGTTAGAATACAAGATAGTAAGAGGGGAAGTAGAGGCATGAAGAAAAGAATAGTACCATCTTTATTGGCATGTGTGATGGCCGCAGGGACATTCGGAGCATCAGCAAGTGCGGAGTTTCAGTTTTCAAAACAAAAAAAGATTCCTCATTCTGTACTGACAGAGAAATCTAACCCGTTTGCGGAACTACTCGAGCAGAACAATGATCCATTGTACGGTGTGGATCAGTCTTCCTTCGATCCGAACGAGAATGTAAGAATTGTCGTTGAGGTTGAGGTAAACAAATATGCGAAGTCGTCGCAGCATGCTCAAGTTGAAAAAGTGAAGAATGTCATTTCGGGCAAAAAGGACTCAAAATCTAAAGTGAGACACACATTTTCAAAAGGTTTCAGTGGCTTCAGCGTGGACACAACACTAGGTGAGGTTCAAAAAATCGCTAAGCTGGATGGCGTAAAGGATGTTCGCATTTCCAAACAATACGAGCATACCGTTGTAGACAGCAAAGAGCTCGTTGAGGCCATGAATACATGGACGAAGTATAACACACGCGGTGAAGGTATGGTTGTAGCGGTCGTTGATTCAGGCGTGGACCACCATCACGAAGCGATGCAGCTTTCGGAGAAAGGAAAGAAAGCGGCGAAGTTAACGGAACAAAACCTTCAAGATGAGTTTCAACAAACAGAAGTAAACGAAACCTGGTATACAGATAAAGTCCCTACAGGCTACGACTGGGCGGACAACGACACCAACGTCATTCCAACCTCAAATTCTCACGGAACCCACGTAGCGGGAATAGTCGGAGCTTATGAAGAAACGAAGAAAAAAGCAGAGGGGGTCGCTCCAGATGTACAGCTTTTAGCTGAAAAGGTATTCTCCGATAAGGGTGGCGGCGCTTATGACGACGATATCGCAGCTGGAATCTACCATGCCGTTGAAATGGGCGCAGATGTCATCAACCTTAGCCTTGGTTCCGATGCAGGTAACGTAGATCCGAGCGATCCCGTCCAGCGCTCGATTCAATATGCAACAGAACAAGGAGTCCTGGTCGTTGCGGCGGCAGGGAATGCAGCTTACAGCACAAAGAACAATTTGCTGGCCAGGTCTCAATTGCCTTTAGCGAAAAATCCTGACATCGGGCTGGTGGGAGACCCTGGTGTGACACCATATGCCCTACAAGTCGCTTCTTCAGAAAACGACATGATGACGGTGGATGGGCTGAGTTTGTCAGATGGAACTCTATTCGGCTATCAAATTCAGCCGGGGATCAAGAAATTGATCGGGACGCTGGATCCATCTATGGAATACGAACTGGTTTATGTTGGTGAGGGGGATTCGGCAGCGGTCAAGGACCTTGACTTGAAAGGGAAGATCGCGGTAGCACAGCCACCACGACATTATTCCACATACACTCATATACAGAAAGCTACTGGAGGAAAGGGTGCCGCGGCGGTGATGGTGGTCCCGCCACCTGAAGTGACGTCGTATGCCAACCTTTTCTTCAGCCCGTACTTCATTCCGGCGGTCACAACGGATAAAGTGAACGGAAATGAACTCGCAGAGCGATTGCAATCAGGTGAAGAAGTGACTGTTCAACTGACGGACGAAGTGTTAAAGGTTCAAAATACGGCAACCGAGCCGATGTCGACCTTCTCATCTTTCGGTTCCCCGACGGACTTAAGCTTTAAGCCGGAAATCACGGCACCAGGCGGGAAGATTTTCTCGACGGTGATCAATAACGAGTATGAAACCATGAGCGGAACGTCCATGGCGAGCCCGCAGGTTGCAGGCGGAGCCGCACTTCTTTTACAGCACTATTATCAGGAACTGGGTCTTCCTAAAGATAAGGAAACGGTGTTAAAAGCGAAAAACGCATTGATGAATACTTCGGAAACACTGACAAATCCAACCAATGATCACTCGGTTTATTCACCAAGAAGACAGGGTTCCGGCATCATGAAGATCGACCGTGCAATGGAGACGCCATATCTCCTTGAACGTGCTGATGTTCCATTAGAGCAGGCCGCTTCTGTTGCACTGAAAGAAGTAGACCGTAAATTTGATTTCACGTTGAATGTGGAGCCTTTAAAGAAAAACCTTGTGAAGCCTTGGCACCAATATGAGATTGTGATCGATCTGCTTACAGACGAAACAACTAAACAAACACATGATGGAGTGGAAAGAGAGTACTTAACTCTTCACACTGTCCCGGTTACAGGAGCCGACATCAAGATCAATGGCAAGACGTACGATCCATCGGAACCGTATCGATATAAACCGCACCGTGATGAGGAAGTAAAGGTTTCAGTTGAATTGCCTGAAGAACTGAGCGAAGGGCGCTTCATTGAAGGGTTTGTCCGTTTTGTACCAAAAGGAAGCTCGGTAAAAGAACTGACGACACTCTCTGTTCCGATGATGGGATACTACGGAGACTGGGACTCCATTTCGAATGTGGATGAAAGCCCGGTAACAGGGGATGCATTCTTGGGGTATACGGTCCTATTCAATGAAATTGATTCGTTTCCGCTTGGATATGATCCGGCAACTGGAACATTCAATAAAGAAAAGATAGGCGTGTCACCACGATCCACCAGTGAAGGGGCTTATCCTTCCTTCACCTCGCTACGCAACCTGAAGGAGCTGTCCCTGAGCATTCAGGATGAAAAAGGGAACACCATTAAAGATATAGGCAACTTCAGTGAATTCACAGAGGATGGTAGTCCGTTTAAATTCAGAAAGAACATCATGAGCTACAGGGATTACTCTTATAAAATGGAAGGGTTCTTCTGGAATTCTACGGATGACGAAGGGGAAAAAATACCGGATGGACAGTACTATTACGTCTATACAAGCACGCTAAACTATGAAGGTGCTGAACCTCAAGAAACCAAGATTCCGATAAAAGTAGATTCCGAAGCTCCTAAAGTGGAAGACATCAAGGTAGAAGAAATGCCGGATGGAAACTACCATATCAGCTGGGATATAAAAGACACAGGCACCGGTCCTCTTGGCAGCTTGCTTTGGGTGAACGGAAAGTCCCAACGGGTTCAAGATGGGGCGTCAGAGTACATCTCAAAAGTGAAACCCGAACTCGTTACCATCTCTGCCATTGACAATGCACGGAATGTCGGAATCGCCTACCAAGGGGATGAAACGTATTTAAACGCCGAACCGCTTATTAACTATTTAGGCATCAACAACGCTTCAAGCGTAAGTGAAACTAAACCGCTGCGCCTGACGCTCTTCGGATACAAACGCCTCGATTGGCATTTGGAAATCACAGATGCACAAGGGAATACACTTGAAGAAGCAGACATCTACGACGAACACTCCATCTATAACCTGCCATGGGCTCCTGACAGTGATTATCCTGATGGGGACTACTACGTGAAGGTTACAGTGAAGGATGAGAGTGGATTGACGCTGTCAACTGAGGCGAGGAAATTCACGGTTAAGCGTTAGATTTTAGGACGTGGGGACAGGCACTGAGTCCCGGGAATGATAGAGACGAGGGGGGTGATCCCCTCGTTTTTATTTGGGTTCTGGGACGAGGGACCTGTCCCTGTGTCCCAATAAACAAACGTTTGATTAAGTTCTTAAAGTGGCTTGATTCTCCTTTTTAGACCGTTAAACAGATATTTGAAAAATTGGAACCTTTTTAAAAAGAATTCGATAACAGGATTCAATGGTCCCCACTCTCGTTTGAGGCCAATGTAGAATCCTGTCGATAATATTTTTTGAAAATTTTAAAAAAACATTCATCTTCAGGGGTGAAGGTGATATAATCTGAATAACTGGTAATGACATCATTACTAAATTAGAACTCCTCAGCTTTTTACCAGTGGTTATTCCTTCCGAATGGATTCTTCTTAAAAGTCTATAGGAAGTGAGTTGCCTGCTTGAACAAAACCTTATACTCTAACTGGTAATAACATCATGACAATTATAAGGACAGCTAGCTGTATATGAATATCACTTGAAGAAAGAGGGGGAAACATGGTGAGAAAGGGTCTTATCGTTTTACTATCGTTCGTACTTGGGGTGTTTGGATTATTGGCAGGGTGCAGTGACAGCTCTTCAGGGGAATCGAAGGACGGAGAGGTCGAGATCAGTTATGGGTTCTGGGATAAGAAGCAAGTACCTGCGATTGAAGAGATCATTAAACAGTTTAATGAAGAACATCCGGACATTAAGGTGAAGACGGAGCTGATCCCATACGGGCAGTATTTTCAGAAGCTCGAAACTGCCGCAACAGGAGGAGCATTGCCTGATGTTTTATGGATGAATGGTCCTCATATTGTTCAATATGCGGAAGGGAAGGTGCTTCTGCCACTGAGCGACCTTGCCGAGAAAGATGATTACAGCCTGGATAATTATCCCGAGTCGCTTATTGATCTGTATACGGTAAATGATGAGGTATATGGAATACCTAAGGATTATGATACGACGGGACTGTGGTATAACAAGAAAATTTTCGACGAGGCCGGTGTCCCTTATCCTGATGATACATGGGATTGGGATATGTTAAAGGAATCGGCGAAGAAACTGACGAACAAGGATAAAGGAGTATGGGGCTTTGCTGCAGTGATGGGGAATCAAGGTGGTTACTACGATTTGATTTGGCAGAACGGAGGACACGTAATTTCAGAGGATGGAAAATCGGTAGGGTTTGATCAGCCTGTAGCAATCGAGGCTTTGAAATACAATATTAGTTTCATCGAAGAGGGAATGTCTCCGACTCAAGCACAGATGAATGAAACGGCAGCATCGGATCTGTTCTCATCCGGAAAGATCGCCATGATGTTCGATGGTCCCTGGATGGTACCGGAATATAAGAAGAATCCTGATTTGGACGTAGCGGTTCTGCCAAAAGGAAAGCAGAGGGCTGTTTCGATTCATGGATTGTCCAATGTCATCGCAGCCAATACCAAGCATAAAGAAGCTGCGTGGGAGTTTGTGAAGTTCCTTGGTTCGAAAGAGGCAGCCGAAGTGTTTGCCGAAACAGGTACAGTCATACCTGCCTTTAACGGTACTCAGGATGCCTGGTTGAATTCTGTTCCGGAGTTGAACCTTCAAGCGTATATCGACGGAGCTGAGTATTCGAATCCGCTTCCAAGTGTGAAGAACACAGGGGCGATCTGGCAGCATGAAACGGATATCCTCAAGAAGGCCTGGGCCGGTGAAGAAAGCGTGGAGAAGGTAGTAAAAGAACTTGCGGATAAAGCGAATAAAGAACTGGAAGAGTAGGGATGGGAAGAAGGGAAGAGTGTTTCTTCTCTTCATTTCCTGACAAAGGAGGAGAATGAAATGGAACCGCTTCCTCTCCAGGTTGAAACGAAACGAAAGCTTCACGTGCTTTCATATGCAAGTACGAAGAAACGTTCTGACTATTTATGGGCATATATCATGATCGCTCCGACGATGATAGGTCTCTTTGTTTTTTATTTATGGCCGATGCTTCAGACCTTTTACTTCAGTTTTACCGAGTGGGGGGCATTTGGGACATACGAGTGGATCGGACTGAAGAATTATACAAGGATGCTTTCGGATGTGAATCTTCTGCAGTCATTCAAGAATACAGGGATCTATATCCTATTTACTGTTCCGTTGGGTATTTTCCTTTCGATCCTTGTCGCCGTTTTGCTCAATCAAAAGATTAAAGGTACGACGATTTATCGGACGTTGTACTTCCTGCCCGTCATTACCATGCCTGCAGCGATCGCCATGGTGTGGAAATGGTTATATAATTCGGATTTCGGCTTATTGAATTACCTGCTGTCCTTTATTGGGATAGAAGGTCCACAATGGTTGACGAATCCAAACATCGCGTTGTATTCGATTATTGCTGTGGCGATTTGGAGCGGGATCGGGTACAACATGGTCATTTTTTTATCGGGCCTGCAGGGGATCCCGAAAACGTATTATGAAGCAGCTGAAATGGACGGGGCAGGTCCCGTTACGATGTTCTTTAAAATTACCTTGCCGCTTCTATCACCGGTCATTTTCTTCGTGTCGATCATGTCGTTGATCGGAGCATTTCAATTCTTCGACCTGATCTTTATGATGATCAGTAAAAGCAGTACGGCGCTGGAGAATACTCAATCCATTGTGTATTTGTTCTATCAGCATGCCTTTGTTTTAAATGATAAAGGATATGCAGCTGCCATTGCGGTGTTATTACTAGTGGTGATTCTGATCATCACTGTGATCCAGATGGCCCTGCAAAAGAAGTGGGTCCATTATGATTGAGGAGGGAATGACCTATGCAGAAATCGATTCAGTTTGTAAGGAGTAAGACGTTTCTCATCCATTTCATCCTGATCATGGGCTCGATTGTCATGTTGTTTCCCTTTATCTGGATGATTCTGACGTCACTGAAAACCTATGCAGAGTCCATTCAGGTTCCGCCTGTGATGATACCGGAAGACTTTCAGTGGAAGAATTATCAAGAGGTATTCACTCTGCTGCCATTCTTTAAATTTATGATGAACACATTTATCATTACGGTACTACGGACGGCGGGGCAGTTATTTCTCTGCTCACTGGCTGCCTATGCCTTTGCGCGGATCGTGTTTCCCGGAAGGAATCTCTTGTTCGTACTGGCTTTGTCCGTATTGATGGTACCAGGTCAGGTATTCCTGCTTCCTCAATACATGATCATGGTGAAGCTGGGATGGCTCAATACGCTGCAAGCCGTTGTGGTTCCCGGGTTATTTAGTGCCTTTGGAACGTTTCTCTTAAGGCAATTCTTCATGGGGTTACCGAAGGAGCTTGAGGAGGCGGCCAGACTTGACGGATGCAATCATTTTCAAATCTATTGGCGCATCATGCTGCCACTCGCCAAGCCGGGTTTGATCGCCCTTGGGATCTTCACGATTCTATGGTCCTGGAATGAACTGATGTGGCCGATGATCGTGAATAGTTCACCTGAAGCCATGACACTGGCAGTGGGATTATCATCATTACAGGGGCAGTATGGCACCAACTATCCGATCTTGATGGCAGGGTCATTCTTGGCCGTGTTACCGATGTTGCTTCTATTTATCATATTACAGAAGCAATTTATAGAAGGAATTGCAATCACCGGTGGAAAATAAGTTGGTAGGCAACTAAGGGAGGAATGACAATGAAAGCAGCATTAATAGGGGCTGGGAGCAGGGGATTCTATGCGTATGGGTCCTATGCCCTCCAGTATCCTCATGAAATCGAGTTTATCGCGGTAGCAGAACCGGATAAAGAAAAGCGGGAGAAATTTGCAAAAGCACATGGAATCCCTGAGAATATGAGATTCGAAGACTGGCCGGACCTGTTGGAACAAGAAAGGGTATGTGAAGCCCTGCTTATATGCAGCCCTGACCGGGATCATTATAAACCTGTCATGCGTGCCATTGAAAAGGGATATAGCATTCTACTGGAGAAACCGATGTCACCGAGCCCCATTGAAACGTTGGCCATCGCCGAAGCGGCCGAGAAGCATGATACGCTCCTCAGTGTATGCCACGTGATGAGGTATGCTCCTTTCTATCAGTCTCTTAAAGAAGTGATTGATCAAAAGGTGATCGGGGATATTGTCTCGGTTCAATGGAATGAGAATGTCGGCTATTTCCATCAGGCACACAGCTTTGTCCGTGGGAATTGGCGCAATTCGAAGGAATCAAGTCCGATGATTCTTCAGAAGAGCTGTCATGATATGGATATGCTCGCCTGGTTGATCGGAACGGAATGCAAGAGCGTTTCGTCTTATGGCAGTCTTACCTATTTTAAAGAGGAGAACGCTCCTGAGGGATCGACCCACCGCTGTCTGGACGGCTGTAAGGTGGAGAAAGAATGTCCGTATTCCGCTGCAAAGTGGTACCTTCATGACCGGGATGTATGGCCAGCGAATGTTGTGTCAGCGAATCCAAGTATCGAAAGCCGCTTGAAAGCGATCCAGGAAGGTCCTTACGGCCGCTGCGTATACCGGTGTGACAATGATGTGGTGGACCATCAAGTCGTCAATTTATTGTTTGACGGGGATGTGACGGTTTCGTTCACGATGACGGCCTTTACGAAGGAAACGTATCGCAACTTCAAAATCATGGGGACAAAAGGGGAAATCACAGGGCATGACGCAGATAATGAACTAATCATCAAGCATTTTGCCGGGAAGAAGGAAGTGATCTATCCTCCAACCGTGGATGGCGGTCACATGGGTGCTGATACGAGTATCATGCAGGATTTTATCAACCGGGTCCGCACGAAGGATAAAGGGACATTAACATCTGCCAGAGCTTCTTCTCAAAGTCATTTGATTGCCTTTGCGGCGGAGGAATCGAGACTGTCTGGTGCGACGATCGAATTGAAAAAGTATATTGATGAATTGGAGAAGACAAAAGAAAATGCTTAATCAAAACTTCTATCATGGCATCAAGTGATAATTGTCGCAATTTTATGTATAATGAGTATACAAATGGTTATGACAAAGATACCACTAAAGGAGTTTAACATGATAGAAAAAGATAATCGCTTACCGTTATATTATCAGCTGATGGATATCCTTCTCGAAAAGATCGAAATGGGTGAACTTGCGGAGCAGGAGCAGTTACCCTCTGAGCGGGAGCTGTGTGAAACATACAAAGTGAGCCGGACGACGGTGAGGCAAACGATGCAGGAGCTTGAAAAGGGCGGCTACATCTATAAGGTTCACGGTAAGGGATCCTATGTTTCGCCGAAGACCTATAAGCAGAGCCTTGTTGAATTTTACAGCTTCACAGAGGAAATGAAGAAAATCGGGAAACATCCTTCCACACAGGTCGTTTCATTTGAAAAAGTACCTTGTGGCACCACCATTTCGAAATCTATGAAACTGCCGGTGGAAGAAGAAGTATTTAAGATTACGAGACTGAGACTTGCTGACGAAGAACCGATGATTTATGAAACCTCTTATGTTCCCGTAGGGCGTTTTACCAATCTCACGAAGGAACAATTGGAAGATACGCCAATGTATGAAATCTTTCGGTCCCAATACGATGTGACGATTACAAGAGCACTGGAAAGCTTCAATGCGGTCAGCGCCGAAAAACAGGCAGCCGACATGCTGACCATTGAAGAAAACTCACCGTGTCTCCGGCTGGAGCGTATTACGTATGAGGATCAAGACGTCATTGAATATACCATCTCCATCGCAAGGGGAGATAAATTTACGTACACAGTTGAATTGAAGTAGGTGCTTTCGAGTATCTATTTCGCTTAACTGGTAATGATGACATTAACAGTTTTGGAGGAATGGGTATGGAACTTATACAATCAAACAAATGGGAACCAAATGATCCCGGTGCCATCCATACAACAAGAGAAATAGCTCAACAACCAAGACTTTGGAAAGAAACCGTTGAAATCCTGCTTGAACATAGAGATACACTGATGAAATTTTTCAAGAATTTGGAGGGAAGACATCCTCATCTTCGAGTGATTTTGACAGGAGCGGGAACGTCTGCTTTTGTCGGGGAAACCGTTCTTACGTCCATAAAGGCAATGGTCAAGAATAAGAAATGGACGGTAGAAAGCATCGCCACGACCGATATTGTCTCCAATCCATATGAGTATTTGAACAAGGATTTTCCGACCCTGATGATTTCTTTTGCCCGTTCCGGTAACAGCCCTGAAAGCGTTGGGGCGGTTGAGTTGGGAGAGAAGATCATTGATGATTTCTACGGAATCGCCCTTACGTGTAATCGTGATGGTTTACTTGCTGAGAAGAAGAAGGGGGATCCGGATCACCTCGTCATCTACATGCCGAAGGAAGCGAATGATCAAGGGTTTGCGATGACAAGCAGTTTTACGACCATGCTCCTTTCGGTACTGCTCCTTTTCCAGCCGGAGCACATTCATACTCTAGAGAAGACTGTGAAGGAAATAGGTTCGGCGGGTGAAAAGATTATCGAGACCGGAAAGACAAAGTTAGAATCGCTTGCGTCCTCGACTTTTTCGAAAGTTGTATATTTAGGCTCAGGCGTTTTCCAGGGACTTGCAAGGGAGTCCTCTTTAAAACTGTTGGAATTAACGGGAGGTATGATTCCGGCATTCTTTGATTCTCCGCTGGGATTCCGTCACGGCCCGAAATCGATCTTAGATGAAGAGACAATCGTCTTCGTATTCTTATCCTGTCATCCGTACACGAGAAAATATGATTTGGATTTATTGAAGGAGCTATACCATGAACAAAAGCGAGGGAAGGTGGTGGCGATCTCTTCTTATCAGGATGATGTAGCCGAACGTTACAGTGACCTGTTCTTGAGTACCGGCTTGGAGACGGTTCAAGAGGATATACTCCTTGCCTTTCCATATGTCATGTATGCCCAGCAGTTTGCCCTGTGTAAGTCCATGCATCTGGGACTTTCCCCGGATAATCCATCTCCCTCGGGGCTCGTCAACCGGGTCGTAAAAGGTGTCACGATCTATCCTTATCAGAATGGAGGAGAAAGGGTATGATTGTTTCAAGAAGTAGGATTCTCGTGGAGGCTCAGTCGAAAGGCTATGCGGTGCCTGCCTTCAATATTCATAATCTTGAGACGCTCAAAGCGGTTCTGGAAACGGCCCTGGACCTCCGTTCGCCCGTCATGATCGCTGCTACGCCCGGTACCGTCCGGTATATGGGGAAGGAGTTCCTGGTCAAGATGATGGAAGCGGCAAGAAAGAGCTATGATATCCCGGTTTGCTTTCATCTTGATCATCATGAAAATCTGGATGATATCAAGAATCTCATCCATATGGGTGTTCCATCTGTCATGATCGATGCCTCCCATTATTCGTTCGACGAGAACATCCGGATTGTCAGGGAAATTGTAGAGTATGCTGCCCCGTTCGGTGTGACGGTTGAAGCTGAGCTCGGTCGTCTAAGTGGAATGGAAGATGATTTGGTAGTGGACGAAAGGGATCAGATCTATACCAACCCCAAACAGGCAAAGGAGTTTGTAGCGAGAACGGGCATTGATTCTCTGGCTGTGGCGATCGGGACGGCTCATGGACTTTATAAAGGTGAACCTAAGCTCGATATCGACCGCTTGTCGGCGATCCATCAGGAAGTCGATATCCCCCTTGTTCTCCATGGGGCATCGGGATTGCCCGATGAGCTTGTCCGCAAGACCATTGAGCGTGGCATTTGCAAGGTGAATGTGGCGACGGAGCTGAAGATGGCATTTGTAAAAGGGCTCCGCAGCTATCTGAACGCAAACCCGGAAGCCAATGATCCCCGCTATTATTTCACGGATGCCGTCGCTGGGATGAAAAAGGTTGTAGCAGGCAAAATCAAGCTGTGCGGCAGCTTTAATCGTGGCTAGTCCCATGATTGCGACGGTCACTTTAAATCCGGCGATAGACGTTAGATATACACTGCCCCAGTTTCAAGTGGATGAGGTCAATCGTGTTTCTTCCATTGAAAAATCGGCAGGTGGTAAAGGTCTAAACGTCACCCGGGTTCTATCCCGATTGGGGCAGAAGGTTACGTGTACCGGTTTCCTGGGTGGAAAGAGCGGGGAGTGGATTAAAAGCGAATTATCTCATTTGAAGGTACACACTTCATTTGTCCCCATTAAAGGAGAGACTAGAACGTGTCTGGCCATTCTATCGAAGGAAGGTCAGACCGAGATTCTGGAAACGGGTCCCTTAATTTCAAGCCATGAGTTAGAAATTTTTGATCGAACATTCTCTTCGATTCTGGATACCGTAGATTTTGTCGTCGTTTCCGGTAGTTTGCCGGAAGGGGTCCCTACTGCCTTGTACAGTGAGCTTTCAAAGAAGGCCAATCAAAAAGGAGTTCGCTTGCTATTGGATACAAGTGGACCGGGACTTGCAGCAGGTATCGCAGGAAAACCTTTTTTAATCAAGCCGAACAAAGAAGAATTTTCCAGGTTGATAGGGAGAACATTTGACTCTACCGATGACATGTTACGGCATGCCCAAACTATTTGTCATAAAGGAATACATTATGTGCTTCTTTCTCTGGGGGAAGAAGGGGCCTTTTTAGTGAGTGAAAAAAGAGTTCTGAGGGCAGTGGTTCCTAAGGTGAAAGCAGTGAATCCCGTTGGTTCAGGGGATAGCATGCTCGCCGGGTTTACCTATGCGTATTCCCATGGATTCCCGATTGAAGAAGTCTTGAAATGGGCTTGTGCTTGTGGAATGTCAAACGCCATAATGGAAAAAACGGGTGAGGTTAACCTGTTGGACATTCGACGATTCATGAAGGAAATAGATGTAGTTGAATGAATAGGGGGAATGGAAAATGAGTTATATCGTCTGTTTTGACATAGGAGGAACGTTTATTAAATATGGCGTGTTTGATCCAAAGGGTCACCTTCTCTATAAAAGTAAAATGGCAACCCCCACAAGCCATGAGATTCCTGACGTATTAAATGAAAAAGTGAAATCGCTTCAGCATGATTTTCACCTCTCTGCCATTGGCATATCCTCTTGCGGTCTCGTGGATCGTGAGAAAGGAATGATATTATTCTCAAATAATATTCTAGGTTATAGTGGAATGAAGCTGGGAGAGATATTATTTTCACTCACCAAATTACCGGTATCAGTTGAAAACGATGTGAAAAGTGCGTGCCTTGGCGAGATGTGGAAAGGTGCTGTCAAGGGGATGAGAAACGCCGTCTTCTTAACACTGGGTACTGGAATTGGCAGCAGCATCGTGATGGATGGCAGGATCGTCAATGGATCTTCGGGACTTGCGGGTGAGCTGGGCCATACCGTCATTGTTACAGGTGGGAAACCGTGCAGCTGCGGGAGAAAAGGCTGCCTTGAACGATATGCGTCCACTTCTGCTTTTGTTCAAGACTATAAGGAGGAGGCCCTGCAAAAAGGAGTGGCGGTTGAGAACGTTTCCGGCGAAACGATTATGGAGCTTGTCAAGCAGGGAGAGCCATTTGCTTTGCTCGTATATGAACGGTTTATTCATTCTATTAGTATGGGATTAACGAATGTCATCCATCTTCTCAACCCAGAAAAGATCATCATTGGGGGCGGTATTACGGAAGGTGAGGGTCCTTTTATTCAAGATATCAATAGACAATTAAGGAATGAAGTAATGGATGTATATGGGAATGAGGATACGGTCATTGCCTCTTCTCTGGGAAATGACGCAGGATTATACGGAGCCTGTTACTTGGCTTTAGACCGGATGAACATGAAAGAATCAGTGTAAGAAGCAGCACCCATGAAGGTGTTGCTTGTTCTGTTTATTTTAATAAAAGGGGATGAGGATAATGAAAGCCGTGAAGGCCGGCCGCATTTATACACCGGAAGGGATCGTTGAAAATGGGTATCTGCTCTTGGAAGATGGGCGCATTTCAGGCATTACTAAGAAAACTCCTCCATGTGACATCATCGAATTCCCCGGTTGTTCCGCCATACCTGGCATGATTGACCTGCATATCCATGGCATAGCGGGACATGACACCATGGATGGGAGTGTCCATTCTTTACAGGAGATGTCTAACTCTCTTGTGAAATACGGAGTAACAGGATTCCTGCCGACTACACTCACCCATGATCTGGAGAGCATCCGGAAAGCGGTAGGAGCAGTAAGTACAGCGATCGGTCAAACAAATGGAGCCGAAATCCTTGGATCCTATGTGGAAGGTCCTTATATTACACCCGAACATAAAGGGGCCCATCCCGTGGAGTACATGCGAGAGCTATCAATCGAAGAGATGGAAGGGCTGATCAATGCTTCGGCTAACACGATAAAAGTACTGACGATCGCCCCTGAAAAAGAACATGCCATGGAGATCATCGATTATCTCACAGGTATGGGGATCCACGTTTCGATGGGGCATACCAACGCAGATTATGAAACAACGAATCTTGCTATCGCCCAAGGCGCAAGAATCGCAGTCCATACGTTTAACGGAATGAGAGGATTCAAGCACCGCGACCCGGGATGCGTCGGGGCCGTCCTGACCAATGATGACTGCCTTTGTGAATGCATCGCCGACCTCCATCACCTCCACCCAGGCGCCATCAAACTATTACATAAAACAAAAGGAAGCGATAAAATCCTTTTAATCAGCGATTCCATGGCTGCAGCCGACTTGCCGGACGGTCAATACACCCTCGGTACAATGAAAGTGAAAGTCGAAGATCGAATCGCGAGGACCGTGGACACCAACTCCTTGGCAGGAAGTACAACCAACTTACTGGAATGCCTAAAAAATATGAAAGAGGTATTGAAGCTTCCCCTTGAGGAGATTTTACCAATGGTTAGTCTAAACCAGGCAAAGCTGCTCCAAATTGATCACGAGATTGGCAGCTTAGAGATTGGGAAAAAGGCCAATATTGCGTTGATTGATGAAAAGTGGGACGTTCGAGCAACCTTTGTTGGTGGGGAAATGGTGTGGGATGGGAGGACAGGCGCTGTTTCCCAACCTGAGAACCAGGGCCCAAGGAAGGGGTTCTTTGCCCCATCTTAGAATTTAGGATGTCAAGTCATGCCGGAAAAAGAGAAGCGATGGTGATCTGGTAATTAAGTAAGGGCGGGCAAGTAACAGGGAAGTTCCCAACCGGACCTGTTAGGACATATATCTAAACGAAGCACGGGTCATCCCGTGCTTCTTTGTGCTGAGTAAGAAATTCATCATGGTAAGCATTTCGGTTAAGTTACATAGACAATATATTTTTTATTCTATATATCTATCATCTTGAGTATTTGGAATTTTATAATAGTAGCAAGGTTGTTTAAACCCTGCCCCCCAGGGAAAGACATGTCCAAGTGAAGAACTAGGATAATGGACAAATTAATAAGACTCTATGATGACATACCAAATTCTTCTTTAAAAGTCCTTATTGAACTAAACAAAAAAATGTATCCAGAAATGAGGAAATAAAATGAATGATACTTTTGTTAAATCACTTTATGAATCTATAGTAAAAGAGAACCTTAATCTGTACAAAGATCTGATTGAAACAACAAATGTTACTCCCAAAACGCATGATTATTGGAAAGAAGCTATTAGTTTTTACGATAGTTTATCATACGAAAATAAAAATACATTAATGAGGATAATAGAACAAACTATGATTGATACTATTTCAAACATGTTAGGAGTAATTGACGGAAGTTCCACTTTAAAAGATTGTTCGTTAGAACCTAAATTAATTCTTAGTTCTATTGATACGGAGGGAGAACTACAAGATTCGTTTTTAGAATTCATAGAGGAAAAAGATAGTAGCAACTAATTGAATTCTTCTTTATTGATATCTTCATAGGGAATAAAGTGAAAAATTTATATTTAAATCATTCAAAAATCTTGATTGGCTAAGGACTTTCAAGCCGTTATTACGCTTCAATTAAGTCGGTGGACTATACGAAAGTACCAATTGCAAGAGATGAGTTGCTATTTGGACCATGTACAATAATCAAGGGCGTGGGTTCAGGGATTTCAATAATTAAGAGTAGCAGAGTAGCTAGTACAGTGAATAATACTCTAAAAAATACCCAGGAAAAATTATTATAGTTAGATCTTCAGTTTTTTTCTAAGGGTGTTATTACTCCTACTAAAAGTAATTACAGAAAGTTGTATTTAGATAAATTCCGGGATTTACCCAAAGGGTGGCAAGTTCATCATACTTTACCACAAAAATACGAAACATTAATGAAAAATGCAGGAATTAATGTTCATGAAGTACACAATTTAAAAGGCATAGACCCAAAAATACATT
This sequence comes from Rossellomorea aquimaris, assembly GCF_035590735.1. Taxonomy (NCBI): domain Bacteria; kingdom Bacillati; phylum Bacillota; class Bacilli; order Caryophanales; family Bacillaceae; genus Rossellomorea; species Rossellomorea aquimaris. Next base: position 4,090,402 of record NZ_CP141595.1, on the reverse strand, counting down.
CAAAAATAACAAATGAATGGAGTAAATGGGATAAGAAACTAGAGAGAACACCTACTTCAGAAGATGTAAAAGATTTTGCAAAAACTATTGAAAGTAAATACGGAAAGTATTGGCATAATAAATAGGAGGAGTTGCAATGGAAGAAAAAAAGCAATTATTTAAGCAATTAAAAGCTATTAAGGATTATTGGGTGAAGTCGTCAATAAAAAGTTTAGATGAAAATGCTGATTTAATTTGGTCCGATTATGAAGAAGAATATCAAATATTACAAAATCTATTAAAAAACGATGAAGAAAGAGAAGCTTATGAAAAAGTATTAAATGAGCTGATAAAAGGTTCAATTCATTCTATATTAGTGATGGTAGATGGTGGGGATGACTTAGCAGACAATTATACAGTCGATTTAGTAATAGAAAAGAAAAATGTATCATTGAAAACAAATGGTGCATTACATGAAGAATTTTATGATTATCTACTTGATATAGAAGACTAAGAGAAACCTCAAGAGAGTTTTTGCTTTCTTGAGGTTTTTAATGTTTAGTTGCTTAACAAAAGTCAAACAGTAAAATTCTTTCTCGATTTTTTTATGGGAGATACCTAGTACTGGAGGTGTGCTAAGAATAATATTTTATGATTTTAGAAATCAAGACTCAAAGGCTGTCGTACGAGAGGTTGCTTTCATGTCTAAGTCTGGTATACCAAAATGACAAAAACCTTAATAATACATATCATAATAAATGATTCAATACCTGTCCCGCTCCCCCTTTTTCCCACCCCAACAAGGTATTTCCCCTTTTTACTAGAATATGTACATATCTATTATTTTTTAATATGAACCATAAAAGAAAGGAAGGGAGGAACCCATGAATTTCAGTAAAAAGAAACGCCTTGTGTATGCAAGTGGTCTTCTATCATTCATAGGCTTATTATTGTTCTCCATCGTTCTTTATTTTCTGGTCCAAAGCGTCAGGGAAACCTTCTATCAGAATAAATTTGAGCGGGAGTATGACTACCTATCATTAACGGAAGATGGAGTGGTATATCCGGTTCAAGTGTTTCATGGTGTGAAGCTGAATACGTTTCTCGAGGAAGATGAGGCATCGGGTAAGAAGAGCGGGGATATCATCTTTGAGGTGAAGGATGAACCGGAAGCAAAGCTTAAAGGGTTTCAGGTCGACTCCGGACGGGAGGGGATGAGAGCGTTTGGGGATGCGATTCAATACAAGATGATGGTGGAAAAGGAAACAGGCAGGGAGTCATTCATCATTGCCTTGAAAAAGACGCCGGATTCCAGTACTGCCAAGTATAAGACTTACAACATCAACGAGAATGGAGTCATAAGCACTAGTGAATTTACGCTTCGAACAAAGAACAAGCTGGAGACACAATGGATAAGGGGACTTTCTGGTGAAACCCATGGGTATTACACCGATCTTCCGTATCAAAAGGGTGGGACAGTCTCTTTATTCAGCCTTGCTTTCCTCGGCATTCTTTCTTTGATCGGGGCTGTATGGCTTCGACGCAGTTCCGCTGCTGCCGAAGCGGGGGAGTCTGCTTAAGTCTACCTATTGAAAGAGTGAGAAAAATGAAGCGCTTCGTAAGAAAAGTACTTAAATATGCTGTCACAATCGTATTGATTGTCTTATACCTGAATATTTTATCGTTTGTCGTTCCATACTTCGATTTAGAATATACCGTACTTGAATATATTCTCATAGTGGTCATGGTTGTATTGGCTATCATTTCGAGTGAGTATATTTTTAGGGAAGGGCAGCAGGGGAAGTTTAAAACAAAAAAATAGGGAATAAGAAAAGAAGCAAGTGACCATTACTTGCTTCTTTTCTATGAAACCCAAACCAACTTATTGAACTTTCAATACTTCACCCACATAAATCCGATCACTGATCAATTTGTTCGTTTTCTTCAATTTTGAAACCGACGTTTTATATTTTTTCGCGATGGCAGACAGGGTATCCCCTTTTCTCACTGTATGCGTTGTGACTTTAGCGGGAGCCGGGTTTTTATCTTTAGTAGGTGTTGAACCTGTCACTTTAAGAACTTGGCCGACATAGATCATATCGCTTTTTAGGTTGTTGAGCTTTTTCAGGTTGCTGACCGTTGTTTTATATTTCTTTGCAATCACTGACAGGGTATCGCCTTTTTTCACCTTATATGTCGTTGATTTCGAAGGTGAAGTGGCTGGAGTTGTTGCAGATCCTGAAACCTTCAGCACCTGACCGACATAGATACGATCGCTCTTCAGGTTGTTGATTTTCTTTAGATTACTGACCGTCGTCTTATTTTTCTTTGCGATGGAAGAAAGGGTATCGCCTTTCTTCACCTTATAGCTTGTGGTCTGTGGTGAGGCAGGCTCATTTTTGGAAGGTGCCGTCGTGGAACCTGAGACCTTCAGTACTTGTCCGATGTAGATGTGATCACTTTTCAGATGGTTGATCTTCTTTAATTGATTGACGGAGGTCTTATACTTCTTGGCGATGGCATAAAGAGTGTCACCCTTTTTCACTTTGTACGTACCCGTTGTTTCCGTTTTCACAGGAGGCGTTTCTCCAAGCAGATAATACATATCATTGCTGAAGGTGATGTGGCGCTTAGATTTATAGGTCATGGCCACTTGTTTGAACATTTTCTCCAGATTCTCTACGTTGACTTCCATATCATTCATCGCGATGCCGTAGTCGTGTTCCGACAAGTCTCCATTTAAGTAGTCGATGGTATCGATTTCTGAGTTATATATTTCTATTAAACTGTTATAAATGTATTCATCCAAGATCACGATTTCTTTATTGGAAGGGTTGACCGGAGCCTCTTTCTCCAAGGCATCATCGAAATAGGCAATATAGTCATCGTAAAGCTTCATCACTTCTTTTTCGGATTTTGCTGCATCGATTTTGGTCGTGTAGCTTTCCAACATCCGGATTATGTTCGCATAATGCGAGGCGAATTGATCTAACTCCAATTGATAGTTCATGCTTTGAGCAGCTTCTACTGAATGGCCCGGATGTAAGAGTGTACTGCTTGAAAACACAAGTGTAGTGGCCAATACAGAAGCCGTTAGCATTTTTTTTGTGATCATGTTCATTCTCCTTCAAGAAAATATAAGTATAGGAATTTTATTCCTTATATGATTATAGTAATTTGTTAAATAAATGAAAATAGGTTTTAGATGTACGAGAAAACAATATTTTTCGACAAATGTTTTAGAAATTTACAGTATCCTAACGATAATGTAGTAAACCATTTACACTCTTCCATTACAATACGTTATAACTGGATAAGCAATTCGAGCCTGAATGCTTAAAAAGAGTACATAACAGGAACACTAGAGTCATAAATGGATTTGTATTGGAGATGGTTAGGATGGACTTGAGAGCACCGGAAAAAAAGTTCCGCCCTGAATTAGAAGGTGTAAGAACGGTAGCGGCCTTTTTGGTGGCCGTTTATCATATATGGATTGGATCGGTATCAGGCGGGGTGGATGTTTTCTTTATTGTATCAGGTTACCTGATCACCACCTCCTTATTGACAAAGGTGGAGAGGGAGGGCCGGATACACTTAGTTGAATATTGGCTGGGGCTTGCCCGGAGATTATTCCCAGTGGCCTTTACGGTGCTAGTGTTTACGGTCGGACTCTCCATAATGATTATGCCCCAGGCACAATGGAAGCAAATAATCACGGAAGTCTTTTCTTCTGCTTTATACGTTCAGAATTGGCAACTGGCTGTGAGTGCAGTGGATTACCTGGCTCAGAACAATCAAGCAAGTCCCTTGCAACATTATTGGGCCCTTTCTCTGCAGGGACAATTTTATTTGACCTGGCCTTTCGTCATTTTGTTCTCTTTTCTAATAGCGAAAAAAATACTGAAAACGCCGGTAAGAAAGACATTACTAGCTGTTTTAATCACCCTTTTCACCCTATCGATCGGATATTCCGTTTATAAGACAGCGGTTAATCAGCCTTGGGCGTATTTTGATACGCTGGCACGTGTATGGGAGTTTAGCTTGGGTGGTATTTTGGCCCTTCTCATTCCATATTTGACGTTGAGAAAATCCGTGAATATGGTGATAGGCTGGCTTGGTTTGGCCGTCATCTGTTTAACAGGTATCCTTTTGCCTGTCTCCACTGTTTTCCCGGGATATGCAGCCCTACTGCCCACAACCGGGGTGATATTGATCATCATTGCAGCTGAGAATCCTGCTCGGTTTGGTGTAGACAGACTGCTTGGTTCAAAACCCTTCATGTTTTTCGGAGGTATTTCTTACGGGTTTTACTTGTGGCACTGGCCGCTTCTGGTTTTCTATTACAGCTATTTTGATGTTAATACTGTTTCTCTGCTGGGCGGGGTAGCGATAATCTTGAGTGCCTTTTTACTCTCGTTTCTATCAGTCAAAATCTTTGAAACACCCGTTCGGAAAATCAGTGTTAAACAGTCTAAAAAAAGGCTGGCAACGGTATTATTGGGTCTTATCCTTCCATTATTGTGCTTGAATACAGTGTGGGCTTTATATGTTAAAGACCAGAATCAGCAACAATATGACTTGAAAGAATATCCGGGTGCAAGGGCGATTTCAGATAACATGGAACCTGCTCCGGACAAAAAGCCCGTTCCATCAGCCCTGACTGTTAAAGAGGACCTGCCGGCATTTTATGATAATCCTGAATGCTTCTCGAATATGGAGGATGATAAAGTGACCGTCTGCTCCCGCGGTGAGACGGACGATCCTGATTATACCGTTGCCCTTATCGGTGGTTCCCATTCGGGTCACTGGTACCCGGCACTGGAGGAATTATCAAAAAAGATGAAACTGCAAATCGATATCTACAATAAAGATGCATGCCGCTTTTCTGATGATGATTTCGAGGGGCTATTGAATGAATCCTGCATGGATTGGAATGAGGAAGTCCTGAAGATGCTAAAGTCCGATCCACCAGACCTGGTATTTACGACAGCGAACGTTGGGGAAGGGGACACCGTACCTGAAGGATATATTCATCAATGGGAAAAACTCGACGGAATCACCAACATCTTTGCCGTCCGAGACAACCCTTTTATGGAGGGGGACCCGCCACAATGTGTAGAAGAAAAAGGGATAGAGGAATGTTCTGTTCCAAGAGATCAAGTCTTATCCGACACGGTCCCTTGGGAAAATACAGAGGGAATCCCTGACAATGTCACATTTGCTGATCTGTCGGAGTACTTCTGCCAAAACGATACCTGTCCGCCTGTGGTTGGGAATGTATTGGTGTATCGGGATTATCATCATATTTCTACGTTGTATGCAAGGACTCTGGCCGGAGCAGTGGGGGAGGAGCTGAAGAATGCTCTTTCCGGTGAGTAAACAAAGCTTCAATGAGATTTTTGTGACGAAATAAGGAAATATTATTAGAAAGAGCTGCCCTTTTTCCAAAGGACAGCTTTTTTAATGTAATCATGATTCTATCATAGCTAAGTGCTACGGAAAGTTACCTAAATGAGTAATCTCATGTATTGACTGTTATATCATCAAAACTTCAAGGTAGGTTAGGTGGGAAATACGATCTGACAAGCTAAGATTCCTATTCACCAGCTAATTTATCCCCATAATTCTCCTGGATCATCTGGATGAAAGGTTCCACATAATGAGGATCGAATTGATGACCAGCGCATGTTCTGAGTTCCGTTATCCCTTCAGTAAAGGTTTTCGTTTTCTGGTATGGGCGTTCTGTCGTCATGGCATCAAAGGAATCGATGATGCAAAGGATCCGTGCCAGTTTTGGTATGTTCGCTTCCTTCAATCCGTACGGATATCCCTTACCGTCATAACGTTCATGATGCAGTTCTATTAAGGGAAGGAGCTCGTCATATTTTTTAATAGAAGAAATGATTTCTTTTCCATAGATGACGTGCTTCTTCATCATCTCCCATTCATGGGGATCAAGTTTACCTTTTTTGTTGATGATATCCCTTGGAATTTCAAGCTTCCCGATATCGTGGATCAGTGCCCCCAGGATCAGGGTGCGCCGTTCTTCGATGCTTAGATTCAGCCGTTCACTCATTTCTGTCGCATAGAAAAAGACACGCTTGCTATGCTGATAGGTGTAAACATCCTTGGATAGAAAGATCTGCAGCTGCTGTTCAAGTGCATCGATTTCTTTCGCAAACTGGCAGTCCTGGTGATAGACCTGATCTTCTTTATATACTTGGATGACATTTTTCCCTTGAGACTTTGCAAAGTAAAGAGCTTTATCCGCCTTCGATAAAAGTTCAGATGAACTGTACGTACCATTCTCATATTCCACAATTCCTGCCGAGAATGAAATGCAGCCCTGGGGGGAATGCTCCACTCCAGTAAAATAGGTATCATTGATTTCTTTCCTGATTTTATTGAGGAAGGTGAAGGCATCCCGCTTGGAAACATCAGGCAGGACAAGACCGAATTCCTCACCTCCATAGCGGGCAGCGATAAAGGGGTTGTCCTTTGTTTTTTCAAGCATGAACGTGCCAAAGAACTTTAGGAGCGCATCCCCTTGTATGTGCCCGTTGGCATCATTGTATTTTTTGAAATCATCTAAGTCGAGTAAGGCCACGCAGAACGGTTTCTTTTGATTCTCCGAAAGCATCTCATCGAGGCGAAGCTTAAAGTATCCATGATTATATAAGCCCGTTAAGAAATCTCTCTTGGCTTTCGCTTCTTCCTCTTTATATAGATTGAAGAAGTTTTTGAAGGCGAAAGAAAGCATGATTGCAAGTGTCAGGAATAGGAATATACCGAATATCGGCTGCTGGCTGATTAGGATCGTCAGGACCAATGCCAGGACGAGCGTACAGAGGTAGCTGGTGAAGACCTCTTGAATGAGCTGTTTTTGAAAAGCAGTACGGATGATGGTTTTCAGGGATGGCTTCTGTGCCAGATAGAAATAGACCCACATAATCATGACATTTAAGATGAAGTAAACAGACAGGGACAGGGCGTAGGGCATGATATTCGGAAAGTCCGTTTCACCGACAGTCCCACCCGTCAGAATGAACGTATAATAGGTACAGATCAGCATGAGAGAATAATTGGCAAAATTAAAAAGGTGCTTCCACCACGCCAATTTGAAGCGGATCATTAGAAATACGATACTGCTGACGCCGAGTGCCAGCAAAGGGATCTTCAGGCCAAACAAAAAAAGACCTGCTAAGTAAATAGAGGAATCCATGGAAAGGGTATTGCCGGAAAGAGGAATGATAATATTAAAATGATTTAATAGCAAAATCGCTCCGACAAGGGTATAAATGAGCACCCAGTTTGATAAGTCTTCCACTTGGGGATTGAGATGGTTCATAAATAATAGAACACCAAGAAGGGAAACACATGCAATATACACGTTTTCTGATTTCAGTTTTACTTTCATACGTATTCACGCTCTCATTAACATATTAGGGCTGACCCCGGGTCGGATGATCCGTGATCAGCCCTGTATTTTCTACCAGAACTTCCAACCAGAAGTAAGGGCAACTACAGCAGAACCAATGATGACTAGGTTAATGATAGCATTTTTCGTTCTATTTTTCATTATAATCTCACCTCCTTAAAGTGTCGTCTTGGATGCGATGAGCTTGTCCTTCTTTCGGACCATCACGGATTGGATGAAAAGGAATACCCCGATATTCATCACCACATCCCCGATGCTGATTGCCTGCTCACGGGGGTAGGGGGCTGACAAAGGAATGATATCTCCCAATAAAGCCAGTTTCGTAGATTCCGTCACAAGCGTATGCTTGGCATATAACGCATTTTTCGTTGCTTCCATATATTGAGGATCGATCACCGCTGCCTCCTCCAAGGAGACAGGCATCCTTCCCCCATTGATGGCCATGACAATGAAGTTCAATAGAACCCCGACGAAAATCGTGACGAAATGGGGATGATGGCGATTCACCCATAAAAATGTGAGCCCCACGACATATATGAACATAAATGAGAGATTGCTAACCTGTCCGACCCACTCCACCTTATTCTGAAAATAAAAAATGACAAGTTGTAACAGCAGCAATACGGGGAAGACCCATCCCATTTTACAACGGATATCTGCAAATTTCTTAAAGCTTCCTCCACGAATGAATCCGATGATTATTGCGATTAATATCCCATCAAAAACCATATAACATCCTCCGATAAACAATATGAATAAAAAGTGATAACGACCAATTAAAATACCATATTTTCCATTATAACGGAAAATAATTGGAAATGTTTAGTTATATTGAATGTTAATTATTTACTTCAGCATTCTCTTCTATCAAAATAAATAAATACGCAAGTTACATCGGATGAATTGGGATATTTAAACAATTCTGTAATAAAAATGGTCCGGTAATGAAGGTTGGATAGAGTTATAGATATAATGGAATTATTATTAGAAGCAAGGTATGAGTGCCATAATCATTATGGTTTATAAAAAAATCCGCCTGAACTTCCCTATTAATTTGGGAGAGGAAAAGTAAAGGAATGATGAAGCTTGAAAAAGAAAACGATTATCACATATGCTACCATGCTGCTGCTAGTAAGCGGTTGTATTGAAAAATCAGAAACTCCAAAAGTGAATCCAAACACCCAATATGAGCGGGTTCAGGACTATAAAGGAGAAGGTTACTTCCTGAATCAGGGATCGGAAAACGACAAGATCGCAGAAGCTAATAAAGAGAAGATTGAAAAGGAAGTCAAGAAGTTTTTTCTGGAGGAGTATAAGACAGACGTTATAGTTCATAATCTGGTTGGGAATGTAGATGGGGCCACAGTGTTTGTTGAATCTGAAGGACCGCTCCATTTTTACACGTATGCGGTGATTCCGTTCGATGGAGAGAAAGTGAGTACGAATCGCGTTTTTTCACAGGAAGGGCAAGTGGAGAGTGCGATTACGGATGGATTATACAGGATCATATTTAATGAAGAATTTGATCGTCTTGATGAGTATCTTGATAGGATCGTTGCCGAAGAGGAGGTTGTTGGCCGTACAGTTGAATCTCTTGGAAACGTTGGTGGGGCTGGATATATGAACCCTTACTATTTCATCGGGTCGTCCACCATTGACGATGAAGCGATCCTGCCTGCATATGAGTTGTACATAAGGAACCCGAAAGCATCGGCAGAACAGTTGAGGGAAGCTTTCAATGAAGAAAAATTTAGCGCGGACAATCTGAGAGTTTCCATCATGCTGTTTATGGAAGAGGAAGACGCTGAACCCAACGAGGATATATTTGATAAGGTTATGGGAGATATCGAAAGGATGGATGGAATCCCAAAGGGAACCTACAGTGTATTCATCAATGACAATCGGGTACATAAAGAATCGTTTGAGGGTGTGAAAGACAATTCTCTTGAACGGGCGTTTCCTAATGAGATTGTAAGAGATTAGGAGGGAGGATGTGAGAATGATCGGGAAAAAGAGATGGGCTGCATACGGCATGGGGATTTCCATGCTCCTTGGAGGGTGTGCGGATTCAGACAATACACCTCAGGTCCAGGATCAATATGAACGGGTGCAGGACTACAAAGGAGAAGGCTACTCACTGAACAACGGTGAAGAAAATGACCAGATCGCTGAAGCTCATCGTAAAGAAATTGAACAAGCAGTAAAAACTTTTTTCATAGAAAACTATAAGACAGAGGTAAAGGTTCATAATCTGGTAGGGAATGTGGATGGTGCGACGGTGTTTGTAGAGTCGACAGGACCCGTTCATTTCTTTACAACCGCTATAGTGCCAATTGATGTGAGTCAAAAAAAGGTTGTAGGGGATGACGTTACGTCTTTGGACGGGGATATTGAGAGCGCCATTCAAGGAGGTCTTTATCACCTTATATTTGAAGATGAATTTAATAACCTGGATCAGTATCTAAGTAAGATAGTGTCCGAAAATGAAGTTGTAGGGAAAAGAAAAGAATCACTTGAAAATGTCGGAGGGGCAGGTTATATGACCCCCTATTATTATCTATCCACTCCACCAGACGATAAGGCTATCCAACCAGTGTATGAGGCTTATCTGAAAGATCATGGCACACCCATCAGTGAACTTAAATCCCTATTCTCAAAAGCTGATTTCGTAGCAGAAGATTATAATATTACGATTCAGTTATATATGGAGAATGAAAATGTAGAACCTGATAAAAAATTATTCAATAAAGTTCAACAGGATATTAAGTCAATGAGTTCGATACCTAAAGGAAATTACAGTGTAATCATTAATGATAATTTAATTAATGAAAAAGTAGACGATGGAATCAAAGATAATTCTTTGCAGTTAACGTTTCCGGATTCGATTTTAAAGAAGTGATGTTAAAGTGGTGAGCTGTATGACCGTATCTAACTACTCCCGATCTAGTGATCAGGTCTTATAGTTATAAATTTCAGGAGATTTATTTTCAGTACTTATAGGTTATCATTTAAATAATTGGGGTAATTATACAAATGTATGAGTCTTTAGGTATAAGTTCAATATGCAAAATCAATAGTATAAAAGAAACGTAAAAAAGAAGTCTGCTCCCCTACTTTTTTCCTGTTTTACCTGATTGCTCTAAGTATTACCGGATTGAACTGTTAATACTTTACAGACTTTTATACAATATAAAGGTAATTCTTTAAATGAACCCATCCAATTAGGAGGATCAGACATTCATGAATACTAAAAATAAATGGATTATATGTGGAATCGGACTTTCATTATTACTTGGAGGATGTATGAATATGGATAATGCAAATGGTAATGGTGTGGATGAGAAGAAGGGTACGCAGGATGAAGTGGAAGATCAAAGCAATCGTTTAGTAAGCGTCCAGGAATATAATGGAGAAGGGTTTTCTCTGAAAAATGGTCAAGAAAATGACAAAATTGCTGAAGCAAAACGGGAAGAAGTGGAAAAAGCCGTCAAAGATTTTTTCTTAACACAATATAAAACTGATGTTGAAATTCATAATATTGTTGGTAATGTTGATGGAGCTAGCGTGTTTGTGGAGTCTGTGGGTAAGCCCCATTTCCATACCTTTGCAGTTGTGCCCATAGATTCTAATGAGGATAAAATCCTGACTGACCAGGTTTATTCATTAGAAGGAGAGGTGGAAAATGCCATCACTTCGGGTGTTTATGGATTGATATATGAAGATCAGTTTAGCAAGTTGGATAAATTATTGAAAGAAATTACAGAAAAATATCCATTTACTGGAGAAAAAATCCAGGCCATTAATAATACTAAATCATTTGGATTTGGAAATGAGTATTATTTTGTGTCATTTTTTGATATGGAAATATCAGAGAGGATCGTTGAAATTTATTTAGAAAATCCTGATATTACGAAAGAAGATTTAAAAGAGGTAAATTTAAAGAAATTAAGCCCTGAGTCAATAAATATTACTATTCAGCTTTTTAAAGATAAAAAAGATTCGAATCCAACTAACGAAGAGTTAGAGGATATTGCAAAAGTTATTGAAGATGCGGAAGGGCTTCCTTTTGGCGCGTATAATCTCCTACTACATGACAATATAATTGATAAAGTTACGGGTAGCGGGGATAAAGAAACCACTGTTGATAGAGCCGACCCCAATTATATTATAAAAAATAAACATTAGAAAGAGTTGAGTAAGGTGCCATCAGTAAATAATGTTAATCCAGTTAATGTTAATAGAGAAACCACTGATAGGGACTTGGTTGAATTAGCGGGATTACATGCTTATTCAGAAATTAATAGATTTGACATTATAAAAGTTAATGGAAAGGCATTTAAGGTATTAGATGTAAATTTCCTCGACGACACTGGACTAGACGCATTTACAGTCCGAAATGAGTCCACAAAAGAAATAACAATAGTATATGTAGGTACAGACGCAGCTGCTGAGAATGGAAAGCAAGACTTATTAACGGATGTTCAACTGCTAAGTGACCTAACTTTGCCTCAACTTGAAGCTTCCGCTGAATATTTAAATAGAATACAAAAAGAATATAAGAATGAGGGGGGAGTTAGCTCCGTTACCGGAAACTCCCTAGGGGGCCCCCTTGCAAACTACGCTGTAAGAAATCGACCTGATATAAAATCCGTTACTCTAAATCCAGCATTATTTCCAAAAGGTGTAATTGATCCCAACAAAAACTACGACAACATCACCAACTACTTCACCAACTATGACGTCTTAACCGGAACCCTGATTGCCCTGAATCTCGATTCCCGTATTCCTGGAAAGAGGTACGATATATCGACAGGTATACCGGTGATCGGCGAGAAGTTCAGCATCCTGACGAACAATCATACAGGCTATAACGACAAAGGAGCCTATGAGATTGGTCAACCAGGAGACCCTGGTTACGGCAAAATCCATGACGAAGCCGATGCCCACATCATGACGAGCATCTGGACGGGAGAACCCCTCTATGGCGGCCATTCGGATAGAATTGAAATCAATCGCGACAATCTGAACCTGTTGGCTGAAGCCCTGGCTGGGGATGTCACCACAAGATTGGGGTATGCCGGGGACTACTTGACCCATTCGCAGGAAATCGCCCAGCATGAAGGAGACCGTTACTCGGAGCGGTTGAGCCGCCTGCAGATGATTTTTGAGAATTCATTTGAAAACTTGATTGGTAATCCTTTATTCATAGGCATCACTACTACTGGACATCGTCTGACCTCTGAAATCGACCATCTTATTTCTCTTTTGAATATGGCTGAAAACGGCAGTAAATCTCTCAATGGTGTGTTGAATTCCCCACCTGTCGAACTCGTGGAGCACTTATTCAACCGAAGCATCAGTGTCGAAAGCATTTTCGGTCAGGCCCGGAATCAGCTGCTTGAATTCAAACAGGAGATTATCAGTCTGACAGGATTCCTGCAGAACATCCTTCATAAAGAAATCCCGGAGCTGTTTAGCGGAGGGAAGGAAACACTGGAGGACCTACTTGTGAACGATATGCTCGCACACTATGAGATTATCAAAGCCAATAGTGTGAAAATGAATAGTCACATAGCAGAATTTCAGAGTCAGGTTGGGGACCTTGCAAAAAACTTTGGAGAACGTGATTCTTCTTTAAGTGCAAGCATCTTAGGAGGAGCTTCGGTTCAACATGAAGTAGTGATGCCGAAGAAGAACGATTACGTGTTGGAAGCATCTAATCATATGCTCATCGGTATGAAGGTGAAAGAAATCTACTTGGATGGATCCTTTGAAGCTTTCAAGGGAGTCTCACACCGTTTTCTATTACCGCTTTTAGGTGGATTGACAGGTCTTGCTTTTGCCATCGAAAATACATTGGAGGTCATTTCCGCTCAAATCAAGGGTGCTATGAATATTGCCCTGAGTGGGACGGTACCTGGAAAACTCATCAGTATCTTCTCGGATTTCGATGACCAAATCCGCTCATACATTTCTTCCGCACTGGAGCCGATAGACGAACTTGCTGCAACCATTGAAGGACTCCGGGACGGATTAACCAGATTGACGATCGGATTTCCAGCGTTACTTGACAGCTTCAGACCTTATATCGACTCTGCGATTTTTGATAAAACGAGTTATTCCAATATCCATATATATAATGTATCGGCCATGGCCATTCATGAAGAAATGGAAATGCTCTTTGACGACATCGTCCACCAGCTCAGTCAACATAAAGGAAATTCGATTCAAGCATTGTGTGAAATTTCACAACGAGTGAAAGACAACATGATCCAACTGCGTCAACAAGTGGATCGTGTGACATTGTAGGGACAGGTTAACTGCTTGTTCCTATTTTTTTAGGTTCTGTATGCCACCAGGAACCTGACCGTGAATTTTTAGAGAAGGTATAAGGGTAAGTCCAGATAATTATGTAAAAATAAAGAGTCATTCTATTTCTTTTGGTTAACAATGTTTTCAACGACGATAAACAATAAGGATGACTCAAATACAGTTTATTCTGAATTTGGAACCTTTTAAAATAGATCTACATATTTTATCGCGTCATCCACCTCTATTTTTAATAGTAAATAGCATTTTTCCACAATCGGATCATAATGGCCAGAAAACGGATTATAAAATGGGGAACGGGGATTGATTTTTACAAAGATGGACTTCCATATCACCCCACTCCCCCCGTTAAGCGTACTTTCTTAAACTGAAAATTAAAGGAATGATCCTATTTCACGTCAAAAACAGATCAAAAATCCTCAAATAACCTGTCAAACCGGTCCAAGAGTAATGTAATCGAAAAACTACAGGACAATCCTGGCGATAAAACATCACCGCAGTTCTTATTCCTTCAAAATGTTCTGTCCGCCTCTAGTCAAGCAACCGCACCAAAATCCCATCCCCCTTATCACTCACCTTCACCACCGCAGCCTTCACCTTCCCTTCCACTTCCAGTCCCGTTCCTTCCGGGATGAAGAAATGTTCGACTCCATATGTGACCTGGGCGGTGTTGTCCCATGAACTTGTAACCTTACCGTTTAGGAGGACATCGCCAGGTTTCTTTTCGTAAGGAGCATTCCATTGCCCGTTAAACTTATAAACACCTGTATATTCGTGGATGCCTTGTGCATTTTCACGTAACACAATGGTGATGGGACCGTTGTCATCAATGGAGGTATCTTCAAGCTGAGAAATCGTGTAATTCAATTCCACATAGTCACCCTGGAGGAAAGATCTCGGATCGACAGGTTGAAGCTCTAAAAGAATCGTTTGCCCGTTTTGTAAAAGGGTTTCGTTCGAATGGACCTGAAACCCGATCCATCCCCCTTGAAGGCATATGATGAGAAGGATTCCCAGCCTTTTCCCTACAAGTATAGAATGCGATTTATGATCCGTGCGAACCTTCCTATCCAGGTAAACCGCCACCATCAAGAAGAGGATGCCCAACCCGGCTAAAAGCAGGGATTTATGAACGAGCTTCCAGGCCAAATCGTAATACAGCTGAACGATGAGCATGAACCAGAATACCAGCGATGAAACCCAATAGAAGGTACGATCCTGCTTTTTGAAAAAATAGACGCATCCCGTAGCGGTCAGAAAGAATAGAGTGGTATAGATAATATGAAGCGTCGATGAAAGATCGACGGCAGTTAACGAGAAAAAGGCAAAGAATCCAATGAGAAACGCTCCATACTGGATGACGTGTTTTTTATTCAGAGCAAGGTACACTGCAACATTCAGGAGCACCATCACCATAAGGAGGGCATGAGCGCCCAAGTCCATTGTTTGCCCTAAGAAGATCGCTGTGTTCAATTGAAACAGAACGTAGAATACAAACCTCGCGGTGAACTGTTTCTCTACATAAAACACATAGGCCAGAACGAAGAACATAACAAAGGAAAATTCATCAAACGTACTTGCAATCATTCCTATGACGATACCGGTCATCATGAGTGAATACTTTACAGGGGACGCCCAGCTGGTTAGCGTGCTTGGAACGACTAGGAATACTGTAGCGAATACAAATAGAGTGACCATTGAGACATCCACCATGAGTAATGAAAGCAGTCCGAAAACAGACGCTATGATGAAAACGGAGGCAATGGTCGTGACACTTGCAACGAAGATTGTCTTTGTCCAATGAAGGGAAGAGGAATGCTTCCGTAAATAGTTAACAAGGAATACACTTCCCGCTAATAACAGAAATGCGGTTAATAACAGACCGACAAAGAAAAGGCTGGACACATACTGTGCCATCAACTCGAACATTTTGATGATGATGAAGCCCGTTCCGAATATCGAAAGAATGATAAAGATGGACGTTTCTTTATTAAAGAAGCGGTACACCCCAACCCCCAGGATGAAAACATAAAACAGGGTGAAGAAAACGGAATACTCATTATCGAATGCAGTAACCATGAGGAGGAGATTGGCTGAGATGAGACTCAGATAAAGCAACGGTTTTGAATGGATGTAGCCCTTTTTTATGATCAAAAATAAGAGCGTGTTCACGATTCCGACTCCGAACGCGATCCATGTATGGGCGAGTGTCCAGTGTGCAAATGGAGACGAAGGGAACAGATAAAAGTAAATCGCCAAATGGATGAGGATATGGCTTAATACGTAAAATCCACTGTACCTTGTGTACAAGCTGAATAGGCAGGCCGGGATAGCCCAAATTAGAAACAATAAGTAGCTGTCCGCGTGAGAATTGTACAGCTGCCCGAGTAAAGCAACAGATAGCCCAAAGGATATCACCCCGCTGAGCATCAACCAGTTTGAAAGGAAATGGGCCCCCTTTAAAACACGATCCAACAGAAACGCGGCTCCATAGAACAATAGAATCAAAGAACTCGCCAAAGCCACTTTCTCTAATCGGGAAAACACCTGCCAGTTAGATGCGAAAAAATAAAGAGCACTGGCTAAAATGAAGACAACCCCGAATAAATAGGTCAATGAAACGAATTTCTTCATACAGTTCACCCCTTGTCATGAAATCCCTACCTTTTAATATATGAAGGGATGGGAGAATATAGTCATATGGAACGCGGTGGTAGCCCTGAGTCGAACTTAGCAAAGTG
This sequence comes from Rossellomorea aquimaris, assembly GCF_035590735.1. Lineage (NCBI taxonomy): Bacteria > Bacillati > Bacillota > Bacilli > Caryophanales > Bacillaceae > Rossellomorea > Rossellomorea aquimaris. Next base: position 4,073,914 of record NZ_CP141595.1, on the reverse strand, counting down.
TTAGGATAATATAATCTCTCATATCTCACCTGAAAATCCCCCATTTGTCATATAGCCACTCATACCCAACCTATTGTAAAATGTAATAGACAGATAATTGCAAGCGCTTGCACTAGTTCGAAATAACTACCTCGAGAATAACCTCACATTTTTTTAACTCTTTGTGCAAACGTTTTCACAACCATCAAGAGCACTCCTATTACTCTATTAATCCAATTTAAGAGGGGGAAAACATGAATGGGAAATAGGACAAAACGTCGATTCTCAATTTTTATGACTTTGATGATGCTACTAAGTCTTTGGTCACCATTTGCACCGGCAGCTTCTGCAGTGGCGGACGGCAATGCCACGATTGAATCAGCAGAGTCCAGTGATCGCAAGGTGCGTTTCACGTATATCCGTGAAGATCAAACGTATGGTGACTGGAATATATGGGCCTGGAACACAGGAGTACAGGATGATCAAATCAATTTTGACTCCTACGAAAATGGAGTGGCGGTAGCAAACATCGCCGTCGCACCTGAAACAGAGCAATTCGGCTTTGTTCTTCGCAGTACGGAGGATTGGAATACGGCGGAGAAGGAGTTTGGCGATCGTTTTATTAAAGTGAACCAAAACGACACCATCACCAAGGCGTACATAACAAGCGGTGTCGAGGAAATCCGTATTGTACCGGATGGATCGGCCCCGGTGATCGATCAGGGTAATGCGACGTTCTATTATCGTGATAAAGAATTATTCGCAAACGATACGATGGATACGATTGAAAAAGTAGAGTTGAAGTACAACGGGGAAACGAGAGAAATGACGTATGAGCCGGAGAATGAACGGTTTGTACTTTCATATGACAACATTCCGAATGGGAAAAACCCGTACTCCTTTTTAGTCACGAAAGATGGTGAAACCACAGAAGTAAGTGACCCTTACAATACAGTCGCTGGGGAATCGATTCTTGATTTTCAAAAAGCGGATCTGACGGTTTCGGGTTCAGTGTCACCAACTGCCGTGGACTATAATGAAAACTCTGTCTTATCGGTTGATGTCGACGGACTGACAGAGGATGTGAAAATCCAAAAAATCACGGCGGATGTTTCTTCGCTAGGCGGATCAGAGAAACTTGAAATCGATCCTTCATTAAAGGAAGTGACATTAGCGGTCGACGATAATGTAACGGCAGGCACGAAATCAATTCCTCTGACCGTTGTGGATTCTTACGGGAACTATTATGAGGGAACGACTGAAATCGAAGTGAAAGCAAGACAGTCTGTAGGCGATTCGGATCTCGATTGGGATGAATCCATCATTTATTTCATGCTGACAGACCGGTTCTTCAACGGGGATACGTCGAATGATGATCCTTACAATCTGAATTATAATCAAAGCAAACGCGGTACGTATCAAGGTGGAGATTTTAAAGGGATCACAGAGAAACTGGATTACCTTGATAATCTTGGTGTGAATACGATCTGGATCAGTCCGGTCGTTGAAAATATTAAGTATGATGTCCGTTCCGTTGAAACAAACGGGGAATCGGATCAGCCTTATTTTGGTTACCACGGCTACTGGGCCAGTAACTTCGGTGAGCTGAATCCTCACTTTGGATCAATGGAAGAATTCCATACGCTAATTGATGAGGCGCATGACCGCGGGATTAAAATCATGGTCGATGTGGTCTTGAATCATACGGGTTATGGGTTAAAAGAGATTGATGGTGATTTAGCTGACGATCAGCGCCCTGCAGGTTATCCATCTGATGCAGAAAGAGACAATTACAGTAATATCGTTCGTCAAGGCGCTGAAGTCGGTACGGATGAAGTGGTCGGTGAATTAGCAGGATTACCAGACGTCATCACGGAAAATCCAGAAGTCCGCCAGCAAATCATCAATTGGCAAACGGATTGGATCGAGAAAGCGACAACGGCAAAAGGGAATACGATCGACTATTTCCGTGTCGACACTGTGAAGCACGTGGAAGATACGACGTGGATGGCCTTTAAAAACGCCATCACGGAAAAAATGCCTCAGCACAAAATGATTGGTGAAGCGTGGGGAGCGAGTTCTGATAACCAGCTGGGATATCTTGATACCGGAATGATGGACTCCCTTTTGGACTTCGGTTTCAAAGGTATCGCTCATGAATTCGTAAGCGGCAACCTGAAAGCAGCCAATGATAAACTGACGGCACGAAACGGGAAAATCGATAACACAGCAACACTTGGACAATTTTTAGGAAGTCATGATGAAGACGGATTTTTGTATTCGTTAGGCGGAGATGAAGGCAAGCTGAAAGTGGCTGCCTCACTTCAGGCAACATCGAAGGGACAGCCGGTCATTTATTATGGTGAAGAACTCGGACAAAGCGGAGCGAACAACTATCCGGAATATGATAACCGCTATGATTTTGCCTGGGATGATGTAGAAAATAATGACGTGTTGGAGCATTATACGAAGATTTTAAACTTTAGAGGGGCACATTCCGATGTGTTTGCTAAAGGGGAGAGAAAGACTGTCGGTGGTTCGAATAGCGATCAGTTCCTGGTATTCTCCCGTGACTATAAAGAGAACTCTGTCTACGTTGGGTTGAACGTTGCGGACGAAGCGAAAGAGATCACGTTGACTGTTGATTCTCCTGGTGCTGTCGTAACAGATGCTTATTCTGGAGAAGAATACAATGCTGACGGAGGGAATGAAATCACCCTGACTCTTCCTTCTAAAGCAGACGGCGGTACCGCATTGTTGACCGTTGAAGGCGGTAAGATTACAGGTGCTGAAGCAGGATCAGGTTCAGGGGGAGAAGATCCTGAAGTAGAGCCGGTTCCGGAAAACAACATCCGAATCCACTATAACCGTACCGATGGAAACTACGAAAACTACGGTGCGTGGCTTTGGAACGATGTGGCTTCACCATCGGCAAACTGGCCGACCGGTGCTACCATGTTTGAAAAGACTGACAGCTATGGCGCCTACATTGATGTTCCCCTGGCTGAAGGAGCGAAGAATATCGGCTTCCTTGTAATGGATATTACAAAAGGCGATGCCGGTAAAGATGGTGGGGACAAAGGATTTACCATCACTTCTCCTGAGGTAAATGAGATTTGGATCCAACAAGGTTCTGATAAGGTGTATACGTATGAGCCGGTTGATCTTCCGGAGAACACGGTACGTATTCATTATGAACGTGAAGACGGGAATTATGAGAACTTCGGTGTGTGGAATTGGGGAGATGTCGCAGCACCATCAGATAACTGGCCAACTGGTGCCGCTGATTTAGCGGGTAAAGACCGTTATGGTGTTTATGTAGACATCCCGTTAACCGAAAATGCAAAAGAAATCGGTTTCATTATGCTGGATGAGTCGAAAGGCGATGCCGGCAAGGATGGCGGCAACAAAACGTTCAATCTGTTAGATAAATATGATCACTTATTTGTGAAGCAGGGTGACGATACGGTCTACATTTCTCCACACGGGGATGTTGCAACGGGACTGATTTCTTCTGAGGTCATTTCAGACGATACGATTCGTTTGAATTTCACGATGACAGATGGTTTGACAGAAGAAGCGTTATTGTCCGGTTTAGCCATCAAAGACGGTGCTGGATCCGATGTGACAGTGGAAAGTGCTGAAATCACCGGAGACAAAACAGTGGAAGTAAAAGCTGATTTTGACCTGGAAAAACTGCCGTTATCCATCACCTACTCAGGCAGAACCGTTAAAGCCGCGGCAGGCTGGAGATTGCTTGATAATAAGTATGCTTACGATGGTGATGACCTTGGTGCCACCTATAAAAAAGGAAACGCAACCTTAAAGCTATGGGCGCCGAAAGCCAGCAAGGTGATTGCTAATGTTTATCATAAGAAAGACGCCAGGTCATTGATAGGAAAAGTCGAAATGACCATAGGTGAAAAAGGCGTCTGGTCAACCGAATTGAAAGCAAAAGACTTAAAGGTGAAAGATCTGAAGGGCTTCTACTATCAATACGAAGTAACCAATGACGGAGTAACGAAAAAAGTACTCGATCCATATGCCAAATCCATGGCTGCCTTCACCGTGAATACAGAAGGTGAAGCAGGACCAGACGGCGATAACATCGGGAAAGCGGCGATCGTCGATTTAAAAGGAACCGATCCTAAGAAATTCAGTCATGCTTCCATCGATGGCTATGAAAAACGGGAAGATGCGGTCATTTACGAGGTTCACGTCCGCGACTTTACGTCAGATCCTTCGATTGAAAAAGACTTGAAGAAGGAAAGATGGGGTACGTATGATGCCTTTATCAAAAAACTTGATTACATTAAGTCAATGGGTGTGACCCACGTTCAACTGCTTCCGATCATGGCATGGTACTACGGTGATGAAACGAATATGGGCGAACGTGAGCTTGAGTATTCAGCAGGTGGCAATGAATACAACTGGGGTTACGACCCTCACAGCTACTTCTCCCCGGATGGTGCGTATTCACAGGATGCCACTGATCCGCAATTACGAATCGAAGAAACGAAACGTTTGATCGACGCGATTCATGATAAGGGTATGGGTGTCGTGCTTGACGTCGTCTACACGCATATGGCCAAAACAAGCACACTGAACGATATCGTGCCAAATTACTATGCGTTCCAGGATGACAAAGGAAACTTCCTTGGAGGCTTCGGAAACAATCTGGCAACCAACCATACCATGGCTGAAAAGCTGATAGTCGACTCAGTGAAATACTGGTTCGATGAATACAAGATCGATGGTATGCGATTCGATATGATGGGCGACGCAACCTACCCATCCATCCAAAAAGCCTATGATGCAGCGGCTGAAATCAATCCGGATGCATTGTTCATCGGTGAAGGCTGGAGAACATTCGCAGGTCACCTATCAGATCCTTCATTAGAAGGGATGGGTGCCGACCAGGATTGGATGGACAAAACTGATGATGTAGGAGTCTTTTCCGACGAAATTCGTAACGAACTGAAATCAGGCTTCGGTTCAGAAGGGGAGCCGAGATTTCTGACAGGCGGCGCACGCGACATCAACACGATTTTTAACAACATCAAAGGGCAGCCGGGCAACACGGCAGACGACGATCCCGGCGACATGGTTCAATACATTGCAGCACATGACAACCTGCCGTTATACGATGTCATTGCCCAATCGATCAAAAAGGATCCGGCCATTCCGGAAAACAACCTGGAGATCCATAAGCGTATCCGCCTTGGTAACTCCATGATCCTGACATCGCAAGGGACGGCTTTCATCCACGCGGGTCAGGAATATGGGCGAACCAAGCAATGGCTTGGGGAAGGCGTACCGGAACAAAAATATCATGAGCTGGAAGACGAAGAAGGCAACCCATTTGGTTACTTCATCCATGACTCATATGATTCATCCGACGCCATCAATAAGTTTGACTGGGAAAAAGCAACGAATAAGAAGAAATATGAAGTTAATACAACAACGAGAGAATATACAGAAGGGTTGATTGAGCTGAGAAGATCCACCAATGCTTTCCGTTTAGGTGAGAAAGAGCTCGTTGATCAGAATGTATCGCTGCTTGATTTACCTGAGATCGCCGATACAGACTTGATGCTTGCTTACATGAATGTCTCCACTGATGATACAGGTGAGTATTACGTATTTATCAATGCGGATAGTGAAGCACGCACTCTATCGGTGAGTGACTATGACTTCTCTAACGGGAAGGTTGTAGTAGACAACGACGAAGCGGGAACAAAGCCTGTTTCCAAGAAGTCTGGATTTACATTGACGAAAGATACTTTGACTTTGGATCCTTTGACCACTGTTGTAATCAAGGTAGAGGAGAAGGGGAAGAAAGGTAAGAAGAAAAAGAAACATTAGTGGGGTCAAACCTCACGAAGATTACCTCAACCTTATTAATAAGGTTGAGGTTTTTCATTGTCTCTTACAACCAATCGACTTAAAACTTTCAAGGTGATGGAACTTTTTTATTCTTTTAGGAATATTTAAAACGCACTTTATAAAATTATGGTACGATTCAAAAGTAGTAAATATGACATGTGTAAATATGCGGTTATTTTGGAGCGTTTAACTGCATTATTTATAAATGGAATCTTTCATAATTCGTACGATAAGGGCAAAACCATTGAAAAGTGGTGACGCAAAACTACAGGGGCTAAGGTCATAGTGACGATGCTTGCCAGTTTTCGAAACGGACTCCTGCGATTTATGAAGTGGAGGAGAGATGATGAAGGTGAGTCAGTTATTCGTGCAAATGAAATGTAAATGGCATTTTTTGAGGATTCAGTACAACCGAGTTTTGCTGGAAGGATGTTTAGACTGTCGGATTAAAAAGAAGTTGCAAGAAAAAATAAAGTATCATGAAATGAAGTTGAATAATATTCATTAAAATACGCGTGATGACGGCTGAGGAATGCATATAAACTGCGTTATAATTGAAAGAAGTATAGACAACAAAATTAAAAGGATGTGGGACAAAGTACATGTCTCTTTATCCCACTATTTGAATAATGAAAGGTCAACGGTATCAGCCATTCTCTTATAACCCGCATCATTGGGGTGGAGGTGATCTCCCGAGTCATATTTTTGCAGGTAGCGCTCAGGTTCATCTGGATCCCGCAGAGCTTTGTCAAAGTCGATGACCCCATCAAACTCCCCGCTTGTTCTTATCCAGGCATTCACTTCCTGACGTGTATTTTCCCCTTTAGATGTGAACATTCCTGATCCTTTAAAAGGAGTCAATGTACCACCATAAATGGTCAAGCCTTGATCGTGGGTAGAATCAATGATCTGCTTCATCCTCTCGATGATTTTGTCAGCATCATATTCAGGGTAATGTCTTATATCATTCAACCCCTGGTGTAGAATGACCGCTTTTACACCTGATTGATTGAAGATATCCCTCTCCAGCCTTGCATAGGCATTTTCACCCTTATCAGGCAGACTGTTGATCAGTTGGTTGCCTGAGATCCCCGCATTCATTATGTTTAAATCTGAATCTTTCGGCTTCAATCGTCTTGCCAGGTAATCGGGCCAACGTCGATTTTTATTTACTGTTGAACTATTCCCATTTGCGATAGAACTCCCCATTACAACAATGCCTTTTACAGATGAATCAGCTAATGTGTCCACTCCATCCAACCAAAACCATGAGTTTTCCTGTTCGTTAAAAGCCGAAGAAACTGACTTTGAAACATCATTTCCACTTGAAATATAGGTCGTTTGCATAGATATTGGATGCCATGTGACTGGTCCGGATTTTTCCTTGACATATAGACTTACTGCAAGTGCTTTATCACTAGACAATTCTAATGAAATGGAATCACTGAATTTTCTCTCGCCGGGAGGGATAGACACCGTTGATTTGCCTTCAAATGTCACCTGTTGATCTGTATCCGGGACAATTTCAGATCCTTTTTGAGAAATGGCCACATGGACCTCTTCAATGGCTAAGGGTTCTTCAGAAAAGATATTTGATAGGCGGAGTCGTATCTTATTACCATCAACATGAGGGTGGAGGACCATTCTAATCGTTTGATTTTCAAATCCTTTTTGGGAAATCCCGTCTTCGAAAGGTGCTTGCAAACTCGCGGTCCATACACCTACCCAATCTTCTTGATTTTTGTATTTATTATAAATATCCCAACTCCCATTCCAGTAAATGCGCAACATTAGAATGAAAATCATAATTAAGGTTATTAAAATACCAAGTCTCCACTTCATCAAATTTCTGTCCTTCCAATTACTGAGTTATTTCTATAGTTTGTATGAACTTACTGAAATTATTAAGGGATAAAGCAACATCTCGTGTATACCCAGAAAGAATTTTTACAAACCTTAACATAGTGTTAAACATATGTTTACACTTATTTGCTATTCTAAACATGCAGTAAACAAAAATTGATAATGTGGAGGGATTTCTATGTTACGCAATTTTAAAAGGGAATGGCATAAGTTTTGGTTTTTTAGTTTTAATTATAAATTGGATATGACAAGTGATATGAGCCAATTTAACAAAATTCGTGAAAAATCTAAATATCATGGTGACAAACTTATGCAGCTATTGTAGCTGCTTTTTTTATTCACAGTTTAACTGAAGCTTTTAGTGTGTCACCAATTATCGAGTCGATCTTGAATAATTCCATACCATGACGGAGATATTTTAACAGCCACCACCAGAGCTACTATTACGACGGTGCATGAGATACTTTTTCAAATAGTATCATAGATATCTTCCAAGTGGAGCCAGGGTTTCTATTTAAATGATGAGCGTAGTTACGCTTCCTATCGTTATTTATTTAGGCAATGTAAATACCTTTAACCCTTATCTCACATTCAAGACTAGAGAGGGGGCAGTAGTTTGGAACGGAGCATTCTTTTAATGATCTATTATTTTCCTATTGATATAAGGTTTGAAGATGTGGTATATTCTTCTTCGGCTTACAAAATGGTCTTGATAAACAACCGGAAAAATAATTCTTTTTTTGTGATTAAGAAGTTGACTTCTGCGAAATAAGATGATATAGTAATAAATGTCCTTAAACGGGACATTTCTGAAAAACGGCCCATTGGTCAAGCGGTTAAGACACCGCCCTTTCACGGCGGTAACACGGGTTCGAATCCCGTATGGGTCACCAATATGGAGGATTAGCTCAGCTGGGAGAGCATCTGCCTTACAAGCAGAGGGTCGGCGGTTCGATCCCGTCATCCTCCACCAAGTTTTTTTACGTAAGTAAAATAAACTACAGCATTTTGCGAAAGTAAAATATCTTCCCTTGAACTGTTTCGGTGAACTGACTTTCTATTAAGTAGTCTTCATCTAAAGGTATACAAATTAAACATGCCGGTGTAGCTCAACTGGTAGAGCAACTGACTTGTAATCAGTAGGTTGGGGGTTCAAGTCCTCTTGCCGGCACCATTTAGTTTCTTG